>NZ_WHNU01000028.1:0-120432 GCF_009362305.1 Burkholderia sp. BE17 | reverse complement strand
GGCCCCCGCCGCCGCCCGTGACGAAGCCGGCAGCCCGACCGAAGCCGCGCTGCGCGCGCTGTGGGAGGACACGCTCGGCCACCCGGTCGACTCGCTGCACGCGGATTTCTTCACGCTCGGCGGCGATTCGCTGCTCGCCGTCAAGCTGGTCGCGCAGATCGAGCGCCGCTTCGGCGTCGCGCTGCCGCTCGCCACGCTGTTTTCGCACGCGGGCGTCGCGGCGCTCGCCGCGGCCGTCGATCGTGCCGCGGATGCGTCGAACGTGACACCCGTGCGAGCGGACGTCGCGTCCGGCGCCGCGGTGATCCCGCTCGGCGGCGACGCGCACGCTCACCGCGCGACGATCGCGCTGCTGCCCGACATTTCCGGGCTCGTCGTGTCGCTCGTGCCGCTCGCCACCGCGCTCGGCGCGCGCTATCGCGTACTCGGGCTGCAGGCGGCCGGGCTCGACGAACATGCGACGCCGCTCGCCGACGTCGAAGCCATTGCCGCCGCGCATGCGCGCACGCTCGTCGACGCAGGCGCGGCGGGTGCTGAAAATGCGCCGCTCGTGCTCGTCGGGTATTCGTGGGGGGCGAGCGTCGCCGCGTGGGTCGTGCGTGCGCTCGAACGCGACGGCGCGCCCCCGTGCCTCGTCGTCGCGCTCGACGCACCGCCCGCGAGCGATGCCGCGTTCGCCGCGCAGTTGCCCGCCGACGAGCCGGGCCTGCTCGAATACATGACGACCGCGCTCGCCGAATCGCTCGGCCGCGACCTGCGGATCGACGCGGCCGCGCTCGCGCCGCTCACGCACGCCGAGCGGATCGACGCATTCGCCGCACGGCTGAAGGCGAGCGGCGTCGTGCCGCCCGACGTGCCCGCGAGCCGGATCGCGCGAATGGTCGACGTGTACCGCGCGAACCTCGCCGCCGACAAGGCGCTGGCGAGCCGCCCGGCGCCCGCGCCGCTCGGCGTGCCGGTCGCCGTCTGGGTCAGCGACGGCGGCACGCACCCGGCCGGCGCCGACGCGGATCTCGGCTGGGCGGCGCACACGGCGGCGGGCGTCTCGCTCCATCGCGCGGCGGGCGACCACCTGAGCATGGTGCGCGGCGCGCACCTGGCCCCGCTCGCCGCCGCGCTCGCCGCGCGCATCGACGCGGCGCTCGACGCCGCCCGCATGCGCAACGCAGCAAGCTGATCCTTTCACGCATTTTTTTCAACGCCGAGGAGCAACACCCATGTTCTTTCCGCCCGAGCAGTTCCCTGCGCTTCAAGCTGTCGCGCAGGGCTGGGAAACCATCCTGCACGAGCTCGACGGGCTCGCGCAGGCCGCCTTCATGAAGTGGCCCGAGACGAACATCTACGATGGCAACTGGACGGTCTTTCCGCTGTTCAAGCTCGAGCAGCGCGTCGAGCAGAACTGCCTGTTGTGCCCGGAGACGGCGCGCCTGCTCGAAACCGTGCCCGGCCTGGTGAACGCCGGGTTCTCGTCGCTCGCGCCGGGCACCTACATCGGCCCGCACTACGGCTACACGAACGAGGTGCTGCGCTGCCATATCGGCCTGAAGCCGTCCGAGAACTGCGCGATCCGCGTCGGCCCGGAGGTGCGCGGCTGGAGCGCCGGATCGTGTCTCGTGTTCGACGACACCACCGAGCACGAGGCATGGAATCGCGGCACGAAGACGCGGGTCGTGCTGCTGTTCGATTTCAAGCGCGATCCGTCGCGCACCGTCACGTTCCCGGCCGAGGTTCACACCTACTGAGCGAATCGGCAGCGCGAACCGGCGGCGGCGTGCCGCCGGCCGAGTTCGCGCGGTCAGCGCCGCGCGCCGCGCACCTTCGCCTGCGCGGCGAACAGCGCGCGCGTCAGCCGTGACAGCAGTCGCACGTGCGGCGGCTGCCAGTTCAGGTCCATGTCGTGACGGGTGTACGCGCCCGCGTCGGCCGCCGCCTGCGCGGACGGAGCGTCCGGCTCGAACACGTCGCCGGGGCAGCACAGCGTCGTCGGCCAGGCGGCCACGCCGCTGCGCTCGATGCACATCGTGAAGAAGCGCGGCCCCGTCGTCGCCGCGATCTGCACCGCCGCGCTCTCGCGGAGGCGCGCCGGCAGGTCGTCGAGCGGCGCGCTCGCGCCGTCGCGCAGCGCGTCGTGCACGGTGCGCCACAGCGGATGGCCGGGCGCGCTGCCGATCAGCGCGTTGTTGTAGCCGCGCGTGGCCGACAGCACGAGTTCGCGGCCGTCGAGCAGCGCATCGACGGGCCGCAGGCTTTCGATATCCATGTCGGCATACACGCCGCCGAGCGTGTCGAGCACGCAGTAGCGCGCGCTGTCGATGCGCTGGATGTCGTGCGCGAACGCATCGTAGCGCGGCAGGAACCAGCGCTGGTGCGTGGCGACGTGTTCGCGCAGCGTGCGCGCATCCCACACGCGCAGCGTCCAGTCGGGATGATGGCGTTGCCACGATTCGCGGTAGCGCCGGTACTTGTCCGGCAGCAGATGCTCGCCCTGATACCAGATCTGATGAAGCGTTTTCGGGATGGGCCGGTTCACGATGTCCTCAAGGTTCGATCCGCGTCGATGCGCCGGCCGGCACACGCCGGCCGGCGCATCCATCGTAGAGCGCGGGTCGGCGTGCGTCTGCCACCGAATGACGGGACATCGGCGACACCGGCCGCGATCGTGCCTAGCGGTTCATCCCGACATCAGCCACGTAATTGGCAATGCTGAAGAAGCGATAGTCGCTCAGCAGGTCCGGCCCCGGAAACCCTTCCGGATGAATCCGCCCATAGATCGGGCTGCCGGGGCGCAGGCCGGCCAGCGTCAGCGCAAGCATGAATTCGTTGAACGGCGCCATGAACTGGCGCGACACGAAGTGCATGCCCCAGTTGAACACCGACGGCAGCTGCTCGGTGCGCAACCACGCGTCCGGTCCGCCCGGCGCGTTCGCGCAGAGGTTTTCCGCCCACGGGCTATGGCCTTCGACGACGAGGAAGCCGTGCTTCGCGTGGGGCTTCCAGCGGGTCAGGAAATCGATCAGGTCCGCCGCCGCCACGTAGCCGGGCACGAGCCCTTGCGCATCGCTGTACGCGACCTTGAACGCACGCTTGATCTCGTCGAGCGCAATCGGATATTCGGCCTGGTCCGACACCGTCAGGCGGCCCGGATAGTACTGGTCGACGACCCTGCGCAGGCGGGCGCGGTCGACGGTGCGCAGATGGCGCTCGAGTATCGCGTCGGCGGCGTCCTCGCGCCGGATGCTCAACCGGCGGTTGTGGACCAGGAACATGAAGGTGTGCAACAGGTCGCTCAGCCGCACCGGGCGCACGCTGCCGTCCGGCTGCCGCACGGTCAGCCCGCTTTCGGCCACCGCTTCGTCGTAGCGGTCGGGCCGGGAGATGTCGGCGGCGATCACGCGCACCTGCACGCCGGGGATGTCCTTCAGCGCGGACAGGGTGGCAGCGGCCCGGCCTCGCGCGGATTCGTTGTAGTCCGCGCCGATCACGAGCAGCGGATAGTCGGCGAGGTGCCGGCCGCGCCGCGTCGAGTGGATCACGTATTCGGCCAGGCGCCTGACCGCGCTGCCGTCGCCGCAGCCCATGTCGGCGATGCCGGCCGGCTGGCGATCCAGCGGCGTCTCGTCGAACAGCTTGCGCAGGATCTTCGTCGTGATTTCCTGCGACGCCGGCCCCGACCCGGCGCCGCTCGACGCATACACGTTCATCACGCGATCGATGTGGCCATCGCTGTCGATGTCGAGCGGGTCGGGATTGCCGAACAGGAGCTTGTCGAGCAGCGCGTACGAACGCAGGTAGGACGCGGGCAACCCCGCGTAAGGGGCGGCGATCGGCCGGTGAATCCGGCCCGACTCGGTGAGGCGCACCTTTTCCCGATCGATTTCCGCCATGCCGAACTTGCACATCAGCGACCACGCCGCGTGCAGCACGACCGGGTCCGCATGCGACCACGCGCCGACCGCGACCCCGCCGGGCTGCTCGTCGAGTTTCTCGAAGATGCCGGGCGCCGTCTGCGAATACTGGCCATCCGCCTGCTTGTCGAACACCGGCATGTCGAGCGCGACCCAGGTCGGACCGAGCAGCAGGCCGTCCATCGCCGTGCGCAGTTGCCCGTTCACCTGGCGCTCCAGATCGGTCGTCGGCGCCGGCAGCGCCGGCCAACCCGCCACGCAGATTCGCGCGAGCTGCGCATACAGCACGCCGTCGTCGGCCGCCGCGCGTTTTCGATGACACAGCGCGTGCAGATGCTGCAGCACCGACGTCGCGTTCGCCAGCTGCTCGAACAGCGGCCGGCTGCGCTCGACGCACGCGACGACGTATTCGCCGGCCGGGGTGAGCGCATATTCGGCGTCTTCGTCGCCGCGATCGAGGGTCAGCCAGCCGGCCAGGCTCAACAGGTTGAGGGCGCCCCACAACACCCCCAGGTTGCGGGTCGGGTCGGACCGGCGGTCCATCGCGAACGCGCGCATCGCACGCGGCGTCCCGGCGCGCAGGCCGTGGAATGCGCCGGCGAACACCAGGCGCGCCAGCGTCGGCACCAGCACGATGCCGTTCGCCCAGTTGCAGCTGCGCGTATAGGCCATCACGCGCTGCGCGTCGCGGCCGCCGATGCGCAGCGTGGCCGCGTGCGTGTGCTGCTCGAGCTTGACCGGCAACGCCTCGTCGAGCACCTCGACGCGGATCGCGGTGCCGGCCGGCAGGCCGAGCAACGTGCGCGTTTCGTCGGGATACGCGTCGAGATAATGTTCGAGCTGGCGGGCCAGCGCGGTGGGCGATTCACCCAGGTCGAAGCGGGTAGGCATGTTGGACGGTCTCACAAGGTCAAAGGTTGAGCTGCAATATCCGAAGCGGCGTGCGCGACGGCCGCCGCCGGCGCGGCGTCGCGCATCCGCGGCGCGAGATGGGCGGCCAGCGTGCGGATGGACGGGTAATCCCAGACCGCCGCAGGATCGACGGTCACGCTGAAGGTTTCACTGGCGACCATCGTCATTTCGACGGCGAGGATCGAGTCGAGGCCGATCTCGGCGAACGTCGTCTCGCGCGTCAACCGCAGCTTGCGCTGCTTGAGGCGCTCGCCCAGCCACGCGATCAGCCATCGTTCGACGGACTCGGCCCGCTCGCGATCGGTCCGGCTCGCCGGCTCGGTCACGATCAGGTCCGCCGCTGAACCGGCGTGCGCGCCGGCGGGCGCGTCAGGCTCGTCGAGGTCCGAAGACGCGCCGGGCTCGGCGCCCAGCAGCGGATCGACGGGTTGGCTGGCGCCCGGGACCGTCTGGTCGATCGAGCCGATCTCGAACGCGTTGCGCTCGGCCCAATCGTTCAATTCCGCCGACGTGGACAGCGCGGAGCGCAACCCGACCTGCCGCTGGGCCGCCTCGATCGCGCGTTCGTACTGGTTCTGCACCCAGCGCAGCGCCCCGTCGTCGATGCGCTGCTGCGCGGCCGCGCGTTCGATCACCGCCAGCAGCAAGCCCCATTGCGCGACCGAGCCGAGCCAGTAATTGACCCAGACGGCGGCGTGTGCGGCGCCGTCGAGTTTCGCCGCGTTGGCTAGCCCGTCTTGCGACAGCTGCTCGCCCAGTTCGCGCAGCTCCCTGGCCAGCACGCCGGCGCCGAGCGCGCTTTCCAGGTAGCGCAGCAAGTCGTCGCTGCCGTTGAGCAGACGGCTGCCCAGGTGGACCAGCAGCGTTTCGGTCGGCCCCTCGAAGATGCGGGTCAGGCGCGCGTCCCGGAAGATCTGCGGCGCCAGGTTGGTTTCGATATAGCCGCGGCCGCCGAGGAACTGCATCATCTCGTCGGCCGATTGCGACAGCAGCTCGGAGCCGAGGATCTTCGAGATCAGCAGGCAGTCCTCGGGCACCGCGACCCCGAGGTCCAGCTCGGCGGCCAGGTGCTCGACCAGCGCATCGAGCCCGTCGATACGGTGCCGCAGCTCGCCCAGGCGCAGGCGGCTCAGCGGATTGTCCAGCAGCAGGCTGGCGCCGATCCGCCGCCGCGCGCCGTAGCGATGCATCAGCTGCGCACAGCGCTTCATGCCACCCAGGCAGACGGCCGCGATGCCCAGGCGCGCAATGTTCATCGCCTGCTGCGCGACGGACATCCCCTGCCCGATGCCGCCGAGCCGGTAAGCATCGCTGATCCGCGCCCGGTCCAGGTGCAGCGAATTCTGGATCATGCCGCGCACGCCCATCGTCAGCTCCTCGGCGCCGATCCGCACGCCCGGCGTGCCGGGACGCACCGCCAGGCCGACCATCCCGGTGCCGTCGGCCTGCCTGGCGAACACGTTGACGATCCCCGCCCACGCGGACGAGCCGCTCCAGCGCTTGTTTCCGGAGACCAGCCAGTCGCCGGTGTCGAGGCGCTGCGCGCGGGACGTGATCGCGCGCGGATGGGAACCCGCGGCCGATTCGCTCATCGCGAACGCGGCGAGCATCCGGCCGCTCGCGAGGCTCGGCAACAATTCGTCGCGCAACGGCGTCTGCGCATGCTGCATGATCGGCACGATCCCGAGCGTGTTGTTCAGGCCGACGAAGAAAGCCAGCGTCGAATCGATCGCGCCCAATTGCGCGATCACGCGCAACGTATCGCGATGCGTGAGGCCAAGGCCGCCATACGAACGGTCGATCGGCATGCCGAGGAGGCCCTGGTTCCCGAAATCGAGCACGACGTGCGGCGGAATGGTGCGACGCTCGTCGATCGTGCGCGAATCGATCCGCGTGCGTGCGTAATGCCTGAGCCAGTCGTTCAGTGCGTCGACGGTGGCGTCGTCATGCCGCCGGTGCGCGCCGGCCAGCGGCACGTGGGCGGCGGCGGCCGGGCGCGCGGGTGGCGGGCCATCCGGCCGCCCGCGCTCCTGCTGCGGCTGCGGCGTGTGCGCGCCGGCATCGACGTCCCACTGCGCGAGGATCGTCAGCTCGCCGTCGTGCAACTGCGTACGGCACGTGCTGCGGCGCACCTTGCCGCTCGACGTTTTCGGCACGCTGCCGGGCGACACCAGCACGATCGCGCTCGGGCCGATGTCGAGGCGATTCCAGATCGCCTGGCGAATCGCGTCGATGAAGCCGTCGAGATTGCCCTTGCGCTGCGTGCGCTCGACCTCCGCCACGACGATCAGGCGCTCCGTATCGACCCGGTCGTCCATGAAGGCCGCGCAGCCGTTCGGCACCAGTTCCGGCACGCCGACGATCAGCGCGTACTCGATGTCTTCCGAGTAGTAGTTGCGGCCGGCGAGGATGACCATGTCCTTGAGCCGGCCGGTGACGTAGAGCTCGCCGCCCAGCATGAAGCCGAGATCGCCGGTCCGCATGAACGCCTGATCCGGATCGCCCGCCAGCGTGTGCTGGAAGGTCGATTGCGTCTGCTCGTCCAGTTGCCAGTATCCGGCGGCGACGCTCGGCCCGGCCACGCAGATTTCGCCGATGGCCCCGTCGACGCAACCGTCGTTCGTCTGCAGGTCGCGCACGATCACGCGCTGGTCGCCGGCAGGACGGCCCACGCTGACCAGCACCCGTTCGCCCGGGCGATCGAGCGAAGCCGGCGAGACACCCGAGCACTCGCCGCGGATCACCACGGATTGCCGCTGGAGCGCGGCCTGGTCGACGCACACCGTCCGGATCGGCTGCTGCGCCGCGCGGCCGGCGACGAACAACGTCCCCTCTGCCAGCCCGTAGCACGGCCGGAAACTGCCGGCGGCAAAACCCGCGGTGGCGAAGCGTTTGGCGAAGTCCGACAGCGTGCTGGCGCGCACGGATTCGGCGCCGTTATAGGCGGTCCGGAGACACGACAGGTCGAGCGTCGCCAGTTGTTCGTCGGAGATTCGCCGGCAGGCCATCCGGTAGGCAAAGTCCGGCGCCCCCGTCAGATCCGCGCGATATTGGCTGATCGCGCGCAACCACAGGTACGGATGCTGGATGAAGCGTTCCGGGGCCATCAGCACGCACCGGAAGCCGCCGTAGAGCGACGTCAGGATCACGCCGATCAGGCCCATGTCGTGATACGGCGGCAGCCAGCTGACCATCGTGCTCCGCTCGTCGTAGCCGAACCATTCGCGCAGCATCCCGAGGTTGTGCATCAGGTTGCCGTGCGACACCATCACGCCCTTGGGCGTGCCGGTGGTCCCCGACGTGTATTGCAGAAAGGCGGTGTGCGACGGCGGCACGCTGGCCAGCGCGGGCAGGAACGCGATCGCTTCGGCGGCCCCGACGTCGAGCAGCGTGCTGCCGGATGCTTCGGTATCGGCGATCCAGGTCGTGCACCGTTCGAGGTCGTCGGGCGAGCACAGAATCGTGTTCGCGCCGGCATTCCTGACGATGCCGGCGATCCGCACCATATGCTGCCTGTTGCGCGGCGGGTACGCGGGCACCGCGACGGCGCCCGCGTACAGGCACCCCATGAAGGCGCTGACGTAGTCGAGCCCCGGCCGGCACAGAAGCAGGACCCGGTCGCCGATGTCGACCGCATTCTGCTGCAGCAGCGCGGCGACCCGGCGGGCGCGTCGGTCGAGTTCCGCGAAGGTCATCGACAAGGCCTGTTCCTGTTCGGGCGGGCCGCTCAGGAACACGTAGGCGGTTTGGTCGCCGAGTGTGGCGGCCCGGTTCTGGAGCAATTCGCTCAGCGTGGTCGGCAAGGTCGCAGTGGTCATGATGTCGTCGGAAGAAGAATGAAAAAAGCGCGCGGCGGCCCGGCGCCGGCCGGCGCCCATGCGTTGCTGCGGCAGGAATCCCGATGCGGCTATTCGGCGCGATGGAACAGATCGATCATGCGCACCATGCTGTTGAGATGCAGCGCGCGCGGCACCACTCTTTCGCTCCGTGCCGCGTAACGCGCGGTCCATGCGTGGGCCAGCTCGTGCGCGGCGGCGGCATGGCCGCGCACGGCGCGCGCATCGTCCTGACGCGCGTCGAGGCAGGCGCGCGCATGCCGCACGGCCGATCGGGCGAGCTCGCCCGTGAGGATGCCGTGGTGCCCCAGCGCGAGCCGCGATGCCTCCCGCTGCTCGATGACGTCCAGCGAGTGCCGGTACGCGAACAGGTCCTGAAAGACCAGCGGCAACCAGGTGGTGGCGCCGTGAAACTCGCCGAGGGCATCCGACACGAAACCGATGTCCAGTTGCGGGCAGTAGTAGCCGAACTGGCAGCGGCTGTGGCCCGGGAGCGCGATCGCCTCGATCTCCATGCCGCCGCCGATGTCGAGCCGCTTGCCCGGATTGACGGGATAGAACGGCAGCTCGGGCAACGCGGTGAAATCGCCGTCGTCGGGGGGATCCCAGGACTGCGATGCGTGCGCGTCGAGCTGCCGGATGGTTCGGCAGGCCGACAGACTCTGGAACGCATCGAAGGTGTCGGGCGAACCCGATACGTGGACCCACGGCATGCGCGACTTGAGCGTCGTGAGCAGGCTGCAATGGTCGTAGTGCGAGTGTGTGACGAACCAGTAGCGCAGATGCCGGATGCCGCCGAAGTCGCGCAGCACATCGTGAAGCTGCCGCCACACGAGCGCCGTCATGCCGCTCAGGCCGCCCTCGATCAGCGTCGCGGCCTCGTCGTTGACGATCACGTACAGCGGCACGTCCGCCGTGCCGACGAGCGCCAGCCGCGCATCGATCCACCCGGGGGAATCGTTCAGCATGTCGTTCAGCTCCGATAGAGGGCGCAGGCCCAGGTCGCGCCCGCGCCGTAGGTCACCAGCAGGTTGAGCTGCCCGGCCGGCATGCGGCCTTGCTCGCGCGCGAGCGACAACGCGACCGGAAACGCCGCGCTCGCCATGTTGCCCAGCTGGTCGACGGAAATCATGCAGCGCTCGCGGGGCAGCCCGAGTTGCCCGATGACCGCGTCGAGGATGCGCAGGTTCGGCTGGTGCGGCACGACCAGGCCGATATCCGCGATCGTCAGCCGGTGCTTGTCGAGCATCTGCCTGCACGCGTCGACAATCCGCCGCGTCGCGTCTTCGAACATCGGCCCGCCCTTCATCCGGAAATGGTGCCGGCCGGCCGCGATGTCGTCGCCGTCGATGAAGCGCGGGCGGCGCGCACCGGGCGCCTCGGTGATCAGCAGGTCGAACTGGGTGCCGTCGGCGCCGAGCGACAGGTCGACCAGCCCGCGCGCCGGGTCGTTCGTCGCCTGCAGCAGCAGCGCGGCGGCGCCGTCGCTCAGCAGGATCGACAGGTTGCGGCCGGCGTTGCTGGTGTCGATCCGCCGCGACAGGGCCTCGGCACAAATCAGCAGCACGTTGCGATACTGGCCGCTCGCGAGGAAATGGCGCGCGATCTCGATCCCGTAGAGCCCGCCGCTGCATTGCGCGCGGATGTCGAAGCACGGCACCTCCCGCAAGCCGAGCCGGGGCTGGATGTAGCACGCTTGCGACGGATCGTGATGATCCGGCGACAGCGTGTTGACGATCAGCAGGTCGACGTCGTGCGCCGTCACGCCTGCATCGGCCATCGCCCGTTGCGCGGCCGGGCACGCGAGATCCGCCAGGTGCTGACCGGGGGCGAGGTAGCGCCGCGCCACGACGCCGGTGCGCTCGCGAATGAACGCGTCGCTGGTGTCGATCATGCCGGCGACTTCGTCGTTGCCGACGATCCGGTCCGGCAGCGCGTGGCCCATGCCGGCGATCACGAGTCGGGTGCTCATGCGCGCACCTCCTGTTCGGTCAGGGCGGCGACGGCGTCGTCTGCATCGGTCACGACGGTTTCGCCCCAGCGCCACAGTTGCGCGCCGAAGCCCCAGCCGGCGCCCGCGCCCGCGAGCACCACCATCGATCCCGGCCGAATCACGCCCTGCCGGATCGACTCGTAGAGCGCAAACGGCACGGCGGCCGACACGAGGCACGCGCAATCGGCCACGCGTATCACGTACTGGTCCGGCTTGAGCCCGAGCCGCTGCGCCCATGAGCGCACCAGCAGCGCCGACGGCTGGTGGAACACCATCGCATCGACGTCGGCGACGCCGATCCCGCTCCGGTGCAACAGCCGCTCGACGATATCGGGAATGGCGACGGGCATGAAACGCGAGATCGCCTCCTGCGCCTCGGGCTTGAGCGTGAAATACGCACCGAACGGGTTGTCGGCGTCGCTCGCCGCGTCGTCGTCCGCCGTGGCCCGGGCGTGGCGCCACTGGATCGTCGCGAGGTCGTAGCGCGTTCCATCGCTGTGATACGCGGCATCCAGCCAGTCGGCGCCGTCGGGATCGGCCGGCTCGGCGACGAGCACGGCCGCGGCCGCGCCGTCGCCGAAGTTCGTCGACGACTTGGTGGTGTAGTCGACCACTGCCGACATGCGCTCCGACGAGCACACCAGCGCGCGCTTCACCCGCCCCTGCTTGATGAGGTTGGCGGCGAGCTGCAGTTGCAGCACGAAGCTCGCGCATTCCATCTCGACGTCGGCGTCGAGTGCGCGCGTGGCGCCGAGCCGGTCGCGCAGCGCACGCGCCAGCCGTGGCGCGAAACGGCGCCGGCCGTCGGCGTGCGTGACGAACGGCGACGTCATGTTGAACAGCACCAGGTCGAGTTCGGCGGGCGCCACGCCGGCGCGGGCGAGCGCGTCGCGCGCCGTGCGCTCGGCCAGCGCGAGCTCGGATTCGCCGGCATCGGCATCGATCATGTAGCGCGATTCGATGCCCCAGAATTGCCACCATTGCGCCGGAATGGGCTCGACGCCCGCGAACACGGGATCGTCGTTGCGGACCTGGCGTGCCGGCAGACGGCAGGCGAGACTTGCGATTCGGACATTGTGTGCCATCAGACCTCCATCGTGCTGCAGGCGATGCGCGGCCTGAACGGATCCAGCGTCATGGCGACCACCGTCCGTTCATCGTCACGCAACGACATCGAATCCGCGACGCGCGACGCGAGCCACGCGGGCAGCTGGAACGCGTTCGGGATGTCCGCGGTGCCCGTCGGACCGGCGCCGACCTCGACGCGCAGATCGCCCGCCGCGCCGGCGGCGATCGCCGGCCATCCGCTCATCCACGATTCGCAAAACAGCCTGGCGGCGGGCCGGTCGATGCGGCTTTGCACCTCATCGACCATCGCGCGCACCGCGGCGGCCGCATTGACCGGTTCGACGTCGAATCGACCGGTGGCGGGATCGAACCGGCTCTCGAACCGGGCCAGCGACAGCGCGCCGTTCACGCGCCGCGCGGGCAGCGCGTCGAGCGTCGCGAACGGGGGCGAGTCGAGGTCCGCATAGCGGCTGAAATAGCCGCGGTCGCGGCCGGAAGGCGTCAGGACGATCGCCCCCGCGCCGTCGGCGAAGCCGCTCGCGGCGACCTGCTCGACATCCGCGAGCGCTTCCGCGCGAACGACGAGCGCGCGTCGATAGCCGAGCTGCCGGCAATGGCTCTGCGCAAGATCGAGGGCGAGTGTCCAATCCGCGTCGAGCAGGTCGAACACGGCCGCATGGCGCGCGCGCAGGTCGCGTTGCACCGGGTGCGCCAGCCGCGGCCCGGCGATCTCCGGCGCGTCCGCCATCCGGCTGGGCGAAATCGACAGGCTGACGATCAGATCCAGTTCCGACGGCAGGCAACCGGCTTGCAGCAGCGCCTGCCGGGCGGCCTTGACCGCGTAATCGTTGGCAAAGGGTCGTGCTGCGGTCGCTGCGCCCGGCAGCGCCACCGCGGCTCCAAGAATTTTCATAGGGTGATGAGCTCGTTTCGGTCGGTGTGATTCGGCGCACGCAGCGCGCCATTGGGCTCGTGCCTGAGTGCGGCGCGCTGCAACTTGCCCGATCCGTTGCGCGGCAGGCCGCCGGCGTGGTACACGACGCGATGCGGGCATTTGTACGACGCGATCACGCCCTTGACGTGCTGCTGCAACTGCGTCGTCAACGCGTCCGAGCCCTCGATGCCCGGTTGCAGCACGACGTGCGCGCAGATCAGCGTGCCGCCCCATTCGTCGATCTGCCCGACGACCGCGCATTCGGCGACATCGGGATGGCGCAGCAGCGCTTGCTCCACTTCGCCGGGCGACACCGTGTAGCCGGAGGTGATGATCATGTCGTCCGCGCGGGCCTGATAGAACAGATAGCCCTCCTCGTCCAGGTAGGCGGCGTCCCCCGTCAGGTTCCAGCCGTGCTTGACGTAGTCGCGTTGCCGCGCGTCGTTCAGGTAGCGGCACCCGGTCGGCCCCTGCACGGCCAGCAAGCCGATCTGATTGGGCGGCAGGCATCGGCCCTGCTCATCCAGGATCGCCAGGCGGTAGCCGGGCACCGCCTGGCCGAGCGTGCCGGCCTTCGACGCGGTGTCGCCGGTCGACGCGAAGATATGCAGCATCTCGGTCGCCCCGATCCCGTCGATCAGGTGCATGCCGGTCCGCGCGTGCCATGCGTCGCGCGTCCGGGGCGGCAGCGCTTCGCCGGCCGCCACGCATTTGCGCAGCGACGACACGTCGTGGTCGTCGAGATGGTCGAGCATGACCCGATAGGCCGCCGGCGCCGTAAACAGGATGCTGACCCGGTGCCGGGCGACGGCCGCCAGCAGGCGTTCCGGGTTCGCCTTCGGCAACAGCACGACGCTCGCGCCGACGCTGACCGGAAACAGCAGCAGCGCGCCGAGGCCGAACGTGAACGCGAGCGGCGGCGACCCGCAGAAGACGTCGTCGGCGGTGGGCTTGAGCACGTGCTGCGGGAAGCAGTGGCAGGCGGCCATCACGTCGCGATGGAAATGGACGGTTGCCTTCGGCTCCCCGGTCGTTCCCGACGTGAACGCGATGAGGCACGGATCGTCCGCGCGCGTCTCGGCGGCCGTGAAGGCGGCGGGATAGGCGTCGAGCCAGCGGGCACCCGGATCAGTGTCCTGCGTGTCGTAGCGCCGCACCTCCCCACGCCATTGCATGCGCGTGATCGCGGCGTCGAGTTCGGCCGCCAGCGCGGCTTCGCAGATCGCGTGCGTGACCTTGGCCCGGTCGATGACGGTCGATAGTTCACCCGCGCGCAGCTTCGGCATCGTCGTGACGACCACGCCGCCCGCCTTGACGACGCCGAACCACGCCGCCGCGAGCAACGGGTGGTTGGTGCCGTGCAGCAGCACCCGGTTGCCGGCCACGAGGCCGGCATCGTGGACCAGCATGTTGGCGATCCGGTTGCTCGTATCGCGCAATTCGCGATACGACCATGTCACACCCGATTCGGTCCTGATCGCGACGCGATCCGCCCAGCCGCGTTCCTCGACTGCGGCATCCAGCAGCGCGGCGGCGCAATTGAGAAATGGCGGAAACTGCAGCCCCGGTAAATCAAGGAGGAATGTCGGCCAATCCTCGCTCGGGGGCAAGTTCGCGCGGCAAAAGTCGTCCATTGTCAGCGCTCGCAAAAGTGTGAATTCAAAGTTCGCGATCACGGCATGGCACCGGCCGGGCACGATGCCCGCCCCCGTCCCGTGCAGCCTGAATCGCGATGGCAAAAGGGTGTCGTCGAAGCGGCAGGCGTGTGTCATCGACGCGCGACGCAGCGCGCGCCCGGTCGATCACATGACGGCCCGTTGATTCAACTGCAGGTATTCCGGCGCACTTTTCTCGAAAGGCAAACAGGCACGAGGAAAGCCATTCAATCAATTCATCCAAACGAAATAAACTAAGTATTTCGAATTATTTATTAAACAATTTCCAAATCGAAGTAATCGTCTGGAAATCTTGGTGGCATTCTAAATGCACGCCGCGCGCGAAGCTAGATGGATCGTTAAAATCTTTGCGTGAAACCAATACCATTTAAATAAAAGAATTTACAAATTGCACTACTGAATTAAATTATTTATAAATACCGAAACAAAGATCGATCGCTCGGCCGTTTCGCAGGATTCTTCTCATCTACTGCACATGGTCTTGTGACACGGCAAGGCCGGGCGCGCGCTTGCCGTGAGCGTCGCGCTCGTCCGGATGGTCCGCGCCTTCACGCCCCCCTCCATGCGCCCCGTCGCCGGCACGCGACGCGAGCCGCCGAGCAAGCCGCGCCTGCAGCGCATCGAGCAGCACGAACGCGACGGGCACGAGCAGCAGGCTCAGCGCGGTCGACGTGACGAGGCCGCCGATCACGGTGATCGCCATCGTCGAGCGGAACACGTCGCCCTGTGCGTCGAACGCGAGCGGCAACAGCCCGCCCATCATCGCGAACGTCGTCATCACGATCGGCCGCGCGCGCTTGCGGCAGGCGTCGACGATCGCGTCGATGCGCGACAGCCGCTGCCGCTCGCGCGCGACGAGCACGTACTGCACGAGCAGGATCGAGTTCTTCGTGCACAGGCCCATCAGCATCAGCAGGCCGACGAGCGACGCCAGCGACAGGCTGAGCCCGCTCAGCGCGAGCGTCGCGGCCGCGCCGCCGAGCGACAGCGGCAGCGCGACGAGCACCGTCGCCGGCAGCGCGAAGCCGCCGAACAGCAGCACGAGGATGCCGTACACGCACGCGAGGCCGAACAGCATCGCGTAATAGAAGCCGCCGAACAGCTCGTCGAGCGATTCCGCGTCGCCGCTCGCGCTGCGGCGCACGCCGACCGGCAGGTCGCGCAGCGCCGGCAGCCGGTCGACCTGCGCGATCACGTCGCCGAGCGGTCGGTCGGCGAGCCCGACATCGAGCGTCACGTAGCGTTCGCCGTCGCGACGGTCGATCTGCGCGGGCTCGCTGTCCTCGACCAGGCGCGCGACGCTCGCCAGCGGCACGCTGCCGTCGCGCCCCGGCACCGACAGCCGGGACAGCCAGTCGCCCGTGCCGTCCGCCGCATGCACGCGCACCGGCACCTGCCTGCCGCCGACGTCGAGCCGCGGCAGGCGCTCGGGCGTGTCGCCCGCGGTCGCCACCCGCAGCGCGTCGGCCGCCGCGTCGCGCGTGACGCCGAGCGCGGCGGCGCGCGGCCCGTCGAGCACGACGGCGAGCGCCGGCCGGCGCGAAGCCGCCGTCGAGGCGACCGCGCCGAGCCCGGGCGCCGCGCGCAGCGCGCGCTCGACACGGCGCGCGGTGTCGTCGAGCAGGCCGCCGTCGCGGCTCGACAGCACGATCGACACCACCTTGTCCGTCTGCTTGTCGCCGACCGTGAAGCGCACGCCCGGCACCGCGGCGAAGCGGCGCGCGAGCTCGGCCTCGACCTGCGCCTGCGAGCGCGCACGCGACGCGGGCGGTGTCAGCGCGAACGTCAGCACGGCCGCATCGGTTGCGTCGCCCGCCGCGCCGCGCTCGCCGATCGTCGTGTACACCGACGCGATCTCGGCCATGCCCACGGCTGCGCGCCGCGCGGCCTCGGCGGCGGCGCGCGTCGCGTCGAGATCGCTGCCGGGCGGCGCCTGCACGCCGACGACGATCTCCGCGCGATCCTGCGCCGGCAGGAACGCCTTCGGCAGCGCCGCGAGCGCCACCAGCGACGCGCAGACGAACGCCGCACCGACCAGCAGGCAGCGCCACGGCCGCGCGACGCACCACCGCACGCACGCGAGATAGCCGCGCATCGCGCGGCCGTCGTCGTGCGACGGCGGCGCGCGGCGCAGCCCGTACGCGGCCATCATCGGCGTGAGCATCCGCGCGACCGCCAGCGATGCGAGCACGGCCGCCGCCGCGGTCCAGCCGAACTGCTTGAAGTAGCGGCCGATCGCACCGCTCATGAACGCGGTCGGCAGGAACACCGCGACGAGCGTGAGCGACGTCGCGATCACCGCGACGCCGATTTCGCGGGCGCCGTCGAGCGCCGCGACGCGCGGCGGCTTGCCGTCGCCGAGGTGGCGCGCGATGTTCTCGACTTCGACGATCGCGTCGTCGACGAGCACACCGATCACGAGAATCAGCGCGAGCATCGTGAGCTGGTTGAGCGAGAAACCGAGCCATGCCATCGCGAGAAACGCGGGCAGAATCGACAGCGGCAACGCCGACGCCGACACGAGCGTCGCGCGCCAGTCGCGCAGGAACAGCCACACGATCACGACGGCCAGCACGCAGCCCTCGTACAGCGCGGACATCGCGCCGTCGAACACGCGCTGGATCGGCTCGACGTAGTCCGCCACGGCGCGCACCTCGACGCCCGGGTGCGCGCGCCGCAGCCGCTCGATCGCGTCGCGCACGCCCTGCGCGACGCGCACTTCGTCCGCGCCTGGCGCCTGCATCACCTGCACGCCGATCACCGGCCGGCCGTCGAGGAGCGCTGCCTGCGTCGGGTTCGCGGTCGCGTCGCGGATCGTCGCGAGATCGGCGAGCGTCGCGCGCCGGCCGTCGCCCAGCGCCAGGTCGAACGCACCGAGCGCCGCGACGCCCGAGGCCGCCTGCGCCATCCGCACCGACTGCGCACGGCCGTCGATATCGACGCGCGCGGCGGGCGCATCCGCGAGCCGCGCGCGCACCTGCTTCGCGACGTCGCCCGCATCGATGCGCAACCCCTGCAGCGCGACGGGATTCAACGCGACGTCGATCTGCCGGTCAACGCCGCCTTGCCGCACGACCCGCGCGACACCCGGCACCGCGCGCAGCGCCTTGCTGAGCGTCGAATCGACGAACCATGACAGATCCACCGGATCGAGCCGCGCCGACGACACCGCATAGACGAGCAGCACGCGCTCCATGCGCTCTTGCGCGACGACCGGTTCCGGCAGGTCCGGCGGCAGCTGGCCGCGCACGCGGCCGACGGCGGCGCGCACGCGCTCGAGCGCGTCGCGCGGATCGGCCTCGAGCGCGAACTGGACCGTCGTGTGCGAGCGGCCGTCCGTCACGCGCGACAGCACGCGCTTGACCGCGCCGAGCCCGGCCACGCCCTGCTCGATCGGCCGCGTCACGTCGCGCTCGAGCTGCGACGGCGTCGCGCCGGGCAGGCTCGCGTCGATCGCGATGACGGGCGCATCGACGCTCGGCAGCTCGGCGACCGGCAACGCGCGAAAGCCCAGCGCGCCGCCGATGCACAGCAGCGCGAACAGCAGGATCGTCGGCAGCGGCCGGCGCACCGACCATTCGAGAAAGTTCATCGCGCGCCCTCGTTTCCTGCGACGCGCACGGGTGCAGATGCCGATGCAGATGCAGATGCAGATGGGGGCCGCTTTGCAGCGGCCGGCTCACCGTGCTGGCCGGCGTCGCCGCCCGCGACAATCGTCACCGCGTCGCCTTCGTCGAGCAGGCCCGCGCCCGACGCGACGACGCGCGTGTCCGGCCGCAAGCCCGCGAGCACCTCGACGCGGCCATCCTGCGCACGGCCGCGCACGAGCTTGACCGGGTGGACGCGCTGGCGCGCGTCGACCGTCCACGCGTAATGAAAGCCGTCGCGCGCGACCACCGCCGCGTCGGGCAGCGTGAGCGCGCGCGTGCGCCCCGTCACGATCGCGCCGGACGCGAAGCCGCCCGCCTGCAAGCCGGCGTCCGCCGGCAAGTCGACGTAGACGATGCCCGCGAGCGTCGCCTTGTCGAGCACGGGCGCCACCTGGCGCACGACGCCGCGCGCGGTGCCGCCGCCTGCGCGAGCGAGTTCGACGGGCTGCCCCGGGCGAACCGCGGCAAGCGCGCTCGCGCCCAGTTGCGCACGCCACTCGAGCCGGCCGCCGCGGATCAGCGTGAACAGCGTCGCGCCGGCGGCGGGCACCGCGCCCTCGATCGCCTTGCTGGCCGCGATCACGCCGTCGTCGGGCGCGCGCACGATCGCGCGGCGCAATTGCAGCTCGACGCCCGCGAGACGTGCACGCGCGCCGGCCAGTTGGGCGACGCTCACCTTCTGCTGCGTCTGGGCCTTGATCAGCTCCTGCCGGCTGATCGAGCCGGTTTCGTCCAGTGTCCTCGCGCCGTCGAGCTGCGCGCTCGCCTGCGCGAGCCGCGCATTCGCCTCGGCGACGGCCGCGTCGGCGTCGGCACGCTTCACCGCGAGGCCGGCCGTGTCGAACCGCGCGAGCACCTGTCCCTTGCGGACCCGGTCGCCGACGCGCGCATCGACGGCCGCGAGCGGCAGCTCGCCGGGCGCCGTCAGCTCGATCTCGTCATAGGCGGCAATGGCGCCGCTCGCCTCTTCGCGCGTCTCCCAGTCCCGCACGTCGGGCGCGACGAGGCGCACGCCGAGCGCGGCGTGACCGGCGGTGGCGGCATCGGATGAATCGCCGGTTCGGGGCGTGGCCGCGTTTGTGCCCGCGTTAGCGGCCGAATCGGCCGACGGCGCGCTCGGCTGCGACGGTCCGCATCCGCCCGCGAGCATCGCGGCAACGATCGCCAGCGCCGCCGCGCGTGTGGTGTGCCGGCCGTTCATCGCGACGCCTCGCTCGCGACCCGCGTGCCGCTCGCCGTGCGCCCGGCGCTCGCAACGGGCGCCTCGCCCGTCGCCTGCCCATCCTTCGCCACCGGCGCAGCGTGCGCCGCATCCGTCCGGGCGTGTCCATCGTCCGCTGCGCCGACCGCCTGCCAACCGCCGCCGACCGCGCGGTACAACGCCACCCATGCCTGTGCGCGCTCGAGCCGCGCGGACGCGACCGACTGCCGGCTCGTCACGTACTGCCGGCGCGCGGTCTCGACTTCGAGCACGTCGCTCGAGCCCACGCGAAACCGCCGCTCGACGGTCTGCGCGTAGCGCTTGTAGTTCTCCTGCGCGACGAGCGCGGCCCGTTCACGCCCGACCGATGCCTCGACCCGCACCAACGCGTTTTCGACTTCCATCACCGCCTGCCTGACCTTTCGTTTGTAGTTTGCGAGCGCCTCGTCGTAGCGCCCGCGCGCACCTTCGACGCGCGCCGCGCCGGTGCCGCCGTCGAACAGCGGCAGCGTGAGCGTCGGGCCGAACATCCACGGCCGCAGCGTCAACGACTGGCCTCCGCCGGCCTGATAGCGGTCGATCTCGATCGAGCCGGACAGCGACACCGACGGCAGGCGCGCCGCGATCGCCGCGCCGATCTCCGCATTGGCCGCCGCCAGCGTGCGCTCCGACGCACGCACGTCGGGCCGCTGCTCGATCGTGCGCGCCGGCAGCGCGTCGAGCGCACCGCCGCGCGGCTCGGGCACCGTCGCGTAGCCCGCCGCGAGCCGCGTGTCGAGCGCATCGCGCGACAGGCCGGTCAACGCGACGAGCTCGTTGCGGTCCGCCTCGCACTCGGCGCGCTGGCGCGCCAGCACGTCTTCGCCTTCCGCGAGCGACGCCTGCGGCAGCGTCGCATCCGCCGGCGACAGGAAGCCGGCCGTGACGCGCTGCCGCGTCACCGCGTCCGTCGCGGCGCGCGAGCGCTGCTCGTCCTCGTGCGCCGCGACGAGCGATTCGCACGCGCGCGTGCGGAAATACGCGTCGGCCACGTCGGCCGCGACGCTCACGCGCGCGTCATGCCATTCGCCGACGCGCGAGGCGACGCGCGCATCGTCGGCCTGCAGCCCGCGCCGCGCCTTGCCGAACAGATCGAGTTCCCACGACGCTTGTAGGCCCGCGCGCGACGTGTCGAGCTCGCCGCTCTGCACCGACGTCGACTGGCTGACGTCGTTCGACGTCACCGCCTGCGTATTCGCGTTCGACCGGTTGAACGACGCGATGCCGTCGAGTTTCGGCAGCAGGCCGGCCACGCTGGTCGCGCGGCTCGCCCGCGCCTGCCGTATCCGCGCGAGCGCCGCGTCGATCGTCGGGCTGTCCGCCTGCGCCGCGTCGATCAGCGCCGTCAGCGCCGGATCGTCGAACTGCCGCCACCAGTGCGCGAGCGCGACGACGCTGCCGTCATGCGGCAGCGTCGCGTGCCACGCGGCAGGGATCTTCAGCGACGCCGCGTCGGGCGGCCGGTACGTCGGCCCGAGCATGCAGCCGGGCAGGATGACGAGCAGCGCAACGAGCGACGCACACGACGTTAAGCGCATCAGGAAGCCTGAACCGGCGCATCGTCGCGACGCGACCGGATGAAGCCCGCGAGCGCCGCGGCCGTCGCGCCGCGCTGGAGCGCGCCGAGCTCGAACTCGACGCCATAACGCGATTTCAGTTCGACGAACGAGCGAATCAGCGCGAGCGACGTGCCGCCGAACCCGAAGAAATCGTCGTCCGGCCCGATGCCCTTGAGCCCGATCCGCTCGCGCCACACCTGCAGCACGGCGGCCAGCTCGTCGGTGCGCGGCGCGTCCGCGTCCGGTTGCGCGGCCGGCGCCCACGCCGCCGTTTCGGGCGCGGGCAGCGCGCGCTTGTCGATCTTGCCGTGCGCGGTCAGCGGCAACGCGGCCAGCACGACGTAGGCCGACGGCCGCATGTGATCCGGCAGATGCGCGGCCGCGCGCGCCTTCAGGCCGGCTATCGTCGCGTCGGTCGTGCGCTGCGCATCGTGCGCCGGCGCGACGTACGCGACCAGTCGACAATCGCCTTCGCCGTAGTCGTGGCCGCCCACGTGGCACGCATCTAGCCACCCACCCTGCATCAGCGTCGCCTCGATCTCGCCGGGCTCGATCCGGAAGCCGCGAATCTTCAGTTGCTCGTCGGCGCGGCCGACGTACACGTATTCGCCGTCCTCGTCGCGCCGTGCGAGGTCGCCCGTCCGGTACGCACGCACCGGCTCGCCCGTTAGCGGGCAGCGCAGTTGCACGAAGCGCGCCGCGGTCAGTTCGGGCCGGTTCAGGTAGCCGCGTGCGACGCCGTCGCCCTCGACGTAGATCTCGCCCGTCGCGCCGTCGGCGACGGGCCGCCCGTGCGCGTCGAGCAGGTGCAGCCGCAGGTGCGGCAGCGGCAGGCCGATCGGGCTTGCCGCCGCCTGCGTGTCGCGTGGCGTGATCCGCTTGAACGACACGTGCACGGTCGTCTCGGTGATGCCGTACATGTTGATGAGCTGCGCACGCGCGTCGCCGTGGCGCGCGAGCCACGGCGCGACCAGCGACGGCGGCAGCGCTTCGCCGCCGAAGATCACGTAGCGCAGCGCGAGCGGCACGGACGCGCCGCGATCGACCGCATCGAGTTGCCGGAACGCCGACGGGGTCTGGTTGAGGATCGTCACGCGGTGGTGCGCGAGCCAGCGGTGGAATGCGGCCGGCTCCCGCGACACCGCGTACGGCACGACGGCGACCTGCGCGCCGGTCAGCCACGCGCCCCACACTTCCCACACCGAGAAGTCGAAGCCGATCGAGTGGAACAGCGACCACACGTCGGACGCGTCGAATTCGAACCACGCGCGGGCCTGCTCGACCAGGTGCAGCACGTTGCGATGCTCGACCATCACGCCCTTCGGCTGGCCGGTCGAGCCCGACGTGTAGATCACGTACGCGAGATCGTCCGGGCTCGATTCCGGATCGACGTAGCCGTCCTCGGACGCACTCGCCGCGAGCGCGGGCAGCATCGCGTCGAGCGCGAGCGCGCGCACGTTCGCCAGGTTCTCGCCGGGCAGCCGCTCGAGCGTGTCGGACGTGCAGACGACGACTTCGACGCCGCTGTCCGCGACGACGTGCGCGATGCGTTCGCGCGGATAGGCCGGATCGATCGGCAGATAGGCGCCGCCCGCCTTCAGGATGCCGAGCAGCGCGACGAGCATGTCGACGCCGCGCGTCATGTAGAGGCCGACGAGCGCGCCGCGCGCGACGCCCCGTTCGCGCAGCTCGCGCGCGAACGCCGACGCCAGGTGGTCGAGCTCCGCATAGGTCAGCCGTCGCGTCTCGTCGGACGCCGCGATGCGCGCCGGGAATTCGCGCGCACGCTGGGCGAACGCGTGATGCAGCGAGCGGCCGTCCGGACGACGGCGCTCCGTCACGCGAGGGTCGCCTCGGGTCGATTCGGAAACGTGCACTGCAATCCCCCTTTTCAACGAACGGCGGAGCGCCCGGACGGGCGACCGCATCAGGCACCGGATACGCCGATTGAAACATCGGCACATCGCGCTGTCTGTCGCAGAAAAGTGGGACAGTTGCCCGCGGCGGAGCCGTCGTCCCCGCGCCGGCGGCACGGCGGCCATCCAGCGCGTGTCCCGGCTATCCGTTACAGACGCCGCTGCGGCCGGGTGTTTAAATCACGTCGGCATCCGCGGGCCCGTTCGCGCTCGTCACGCACGTTCGCCCGGCGTTCGATCCATCCATCGCGGAGCGGGCCGCCGCCAGGACCGCGTGCCGTGCCATGCTCGTTGCGAACAGGCCCCGGCGCGCAAGCGCCGGTTCAACGTCACCAGGAATTTTTCATGGAGTTCAGCAGACTGTTCACCCACATCGGCGAAGCGATCTCGAGCAGCGGCAGCCGACGCTTTCCCCGGATGATGTACAGCCTGATCTTCGCGGCGGTCCCCATCGACGGGATCCGCCTGTCGGCGCTCGCGGTCGACGGCGATCTCAAGGTGCGCAGCATCGGCGCCGTCGGCGAGACGCTCGCGCCCACCGGTCCGTCGCGCGCCGGCGCAGGCCGGCCGTCAGCGGCACGGACGGCTTCGGGCGGCAGCCATCTGTATGTCGACGACACGCTAGCTTGCCCCGCCCAGACCCACGCGCTGCTCGAGCGCTTCTTCGATACGCACGACGCGATCGCGCCGCCGCCCGGCCCGCAATTCCATCTCGCGAGCGGCCAGCACGACCACTGCTACCTGATCTCGCTGTATCGCGCGAATGCGTTCGACGATTTCTCGCCGCAGGAGCGGACCTTCCTCAAGGACTTCTCGCGCGTGCTGTTCCCGATCGTCGCGAGCCACGTCGCGGCGCTCGATGCCGATACACCGGCCGCCCGTTCCACCGCCGACGCGGCCGCGGCGACGCAAACCGGCCGGGAGCGCCTCGCGCGACGGTTCGCCGAGCGCCTGCGGCAAGCGGGCGTCAAGTTGTCGACGCGGGAGATCGAGGCATGCACCGCGCTGCTCTCCGGCGACACGGTGTCCGCCATCGCCCGGCGCTTCGCGCTGCGCGAAAGCACCGTCGAGACCTACCTGAAGCGCGCGGCGGTCAAGCTCGGCTTCGGCGGGCGTCACGGGCTCACCCGTTGGATGCTCGATGAGGCAGGCGACGGCGGCCCGCCCCGGCTCGAGCGCGCGTCGCCGCTGATCGGCGTCTGACAGGACGTTTCAACAGGCTTCACGGCGATGTTGGCCGGGCGTCGTGCCTGTCGACTTCGACCGATGTGACCTGCGCGACGGGTTGGTCAAGCTCGCCGACGGTCCGGCGTGCCGGCGGCCCCTACCACGTTCGGATTCCGAAGTTCGCGCCGAACCACCGGCACGTGCGCGCGCCGTGGCGCTTCGCGCATCACTCGTGACCCGCGAAAAACTGCAGCGCGCGCGACGCCGACGGCGCCGCCGCGCGGAACAGCTTCGGATGACTGCCGCCGACCTCGACCTCGAGTCGCGCGCCCGGGATCCTGCCGGCGACGAACACCGATCCGCCGCAATGCGCGACCTCGTCGTCGTCGCCCGCGACGACGAAGGTCGGCACGCCGACGCGCGGCAGCAGCGCAAGCATGTCGACCTTGTTGAGCGCATCGCTCAGCTTCGCATACCGGTACATCAGTTCCGCATTCGCATACGGATAGAGCGCCGCGTGCGCGATCTCGGCCGGCACGGTCACGAGCGTCGACGGATCGGCGAACATGCGCTGCAGATCCTGCGCGACGTCGCGCCCTTGCGCGGCGGCTTCCATCAGCCACGCGTAGTTGCGCTGATGTTTCGTGCGCAGCACGTCGTCCGACAGGTTGTAGTCGCCATACCACAGGCTCAGCGACGCCGTCCGCGCCGGCTGCGCGAGCGCCGCCTGCAACGCGACGACGGCGCCGCCGCAGATGCCCATCAGGTGCGCCCGGCCGACGTCGAAACGATCCATCACCGCGAACAGGTCGTCGACCTGCGCATCGACGTCGGTGCGCGCCGCGTCGAACGCGTCGCATGCGCCGAACAGCGTGCGCGTCTCCCAGGTCAGCACGAAGTGGCGCTCGGCGAGCGCATCGAACCAGCGCTGGCACAGGTCGAGCGGCATCCCGCACGGCAACGCGAGCACGACCGCGGACCGGTCGCGCCGTGCGCCCGCATACGCGGACAGCGCGACGCCCGGTTCGCGTGCGATCCGCACGCGCTCGACACCGGCGCCCAGCGCATCGAAATCGAAGTCGTCCACGGCGCGCTGCGCATCGGCCAGCCGTTCCGGCGTGTCGAAGTGGTCGTACCGGTAGTCGAACGCGGCGCTGATGCGCCGGCTCATCAGCAGTTCGAACGACGAAAGACGCGTGGCGCCGTCGGGATCGAACCGCACGTCGCGCGCGCCGATGCAGGCGAACGCGTGCGCGACGATGCGCTGCGCGTCGTGTGCGCCCGACGCCGGGCGATCCGACGGATCGTCGAACAGACACAGGCGAACGGGCCCCGGCAGGCTCGCGGCGAGATGCCGGAACGCGCGGATCGTGCCAGGCACGCGCACGTCGAGGGTCGAGTCGTCCAGTACGGCGGCGGTCGAGTGTTGCATGAAGGGATTCCAGGCGATCGATGACGGAAGAGACGTACCGGCGCTCAGGCCGACACGTCGATTGAAGCACCGCTGCGCGGCGCTGTCTGCAACGGAAAGCCGGGACAACCGCGCGCATTCGGAGCGGCGGCTGCCGCGGCGGCGCGCCCGGCCGGCGCGCGTGCGCCGCCGTCCGTCAGGCGGCCGACGCGTACGGCACGTAATCGTCGAAATCGTCGATCATCCATTTCCTGAGCCCGTGCCGTCCGCTGATGCCGAGCTTGACCGCCGCGCGCTTGATGTAGGTTTCGATCGTGCTTTCCTTCACGCCGAGCGCGTCGGCCATCTCGCGCAGCATCTTGCCCGCCAGCAGCCCGAGGCACACTTCGCTTTCGCGCGCCGACAGCACGACCGACGCGCGCGCGAGCCGCGCCTCGAACTCGCGGCGCAGCGTCTCGCTCCCCTTTGCACCGGTCGCCGGATCACGCGGCGCCCCGCACGCCGGCGCGCCATGCCGCCGCGTCGACGCATGCCACTCGACGAGCGGCAGCAGCGTATCGGCGAAGTTTTTCAGGAACGACATCTCCTGCAGCGAAAAGTCGCGATGCGACAACGTGCGATGCAGCGAGATCACGTAGCGGCGATTGTCCTTGCGCGACACGAGATGGCACTGGAATCCCGCGCCCGTGCCGCGCGGCGGCGTCGCGTCACCGCGCCGCGCGAGCGGGTCGATGTGAATCAACTGCCGATCGCTGGCGGACACGATCCAGCTCACCAGCGGATGCCCGGCCGGGTCGCGCTCGACCTGCTCCGCGGGCGGCACCATCCGCAGGCCGTCGCGGGGCGTGCCGGACGCGCCGAGCGATTGCACGTCGACGACCTTGCCCGCCGGCTCGTTGAGCGTCCATTCGGTGATCCCGGTGATCGCGAGCGGAACCGACCCGGCCAGCAGCGCGTGCATGTCGGATGCGAACCGCTCACTGCCCGCGCTCGAAATCACCTTGCCGAGCTTCGCGAAGACTTCGACCATCTGACTCTCCTTGTAATGCGTGCTTGAAGGCGGCGACGCGACGCCGGCGCGGCTCACGCCGCGCCCGTTGCATCGCCACGCTTGGGGTTCCCGTCAGCTCGACGCCAGGTCGTGCGCGGGCCCGACGGCGGCCTCGGCCTCGGCTGTTTCGCCGCGCACCGCCTGTTGCCACCACTGCGCGAAGCGCTCGACAGACGGCGGCCGGATCATCGTGTAGTGATTGCCGGGACAGCGCCACAGGGCCATCCGCGGCGCGAAGCGCCGCCAGCCGGACAGCACTTCATCGGGCACGAGACTGCGCGCCGGGTCGTCGCAGTCGGCGGCGAGCACCAGCTTCGCGCGCCCGGCATAGACGTCGGCCGGCCGGTACGCGGTGCGCAGCGCCGTCCCGTAGGTGCGCACGATGCCTTGCACGTCGCGCGGCCCGGAGCCGCCGCGGATGATACGGGCGTCGACCATCCCGCGATGGAGCATCGCCCACTGCCCGCGCCGGTCCGCGCGAAACAACGCGTCGCGCTCGATGCCGAGCGGGCGGCCGGTCGCCTGTTCGAGCGCATGCACGAGATTCCACACAACGCTCGCGAACGTGTACTGACGACCCAGCCGGCCGACCGACGCCGGCGCCTCGGTGTCGACGATCGTCAGCGACGCGGGCGGGCGGCCGCCCGCCTGCAGCCGGCACGCGATTTCCAGCGCGACCCAGCCGCCGAACGAGTGGCCGATCAGGTGCACCGGCTCGCGCGCGTCGGCCGCCAGTCGTTCGACGACCGGCAGGTAAGCCGCCGCCGCCGCGGCGACGCTCACGTGCGGCGCAAGCACGCCGTCGAGGCCGCGCGGCTGAAGGCCGTGCATCGGCCAGCCCCGCTCCACCGCGATCGTGAACGGCAGGAACGTCGCGACGTTGTCGCCCGCCCCCGGAATCAGCACGACGGGCGCGTAACCGGGCGTCCCGCGCTGGATCGGCAGGTGTGGGAGATAGCCCGTCTGCGGCGGGTGGGCGGTGCGTTCGCCGCCGCCGTCGGCCGCCGCGGCACGCGCGTCCTCCAACGCATGCGCGATCGCACGGCCGAGCGCCGGCGCGACGCCGCCCGCCGCCGGGTACCGCGCCGGCACGTCGACGACGCGGCACACGCCGGGCTCGAGCCGTGCCGCCCAGCCGTCGGCGCGAGCCGGCAACGTCGCGGCATCCGCGCCGGCACTGTGCAGCGCGAACCAGTGAACGGGCAGCGACAGCGAAAACGGCTCGTAATGCGCGAAGGCGTGATCGAGCGCTGCCCAGCGGTCGAGCCAGCGCTGCAACTGCCCATCGTTCAGGCCGCGCAACGCGGACGGCAGCAGCCCCGCGTCGCGGCACCGGGACGCGATCGCCGCGAAATCCGGCGTCGTGGCGCCGTCGAACAGGTCGCGCGGATCGACTGCGCGCGCACCGCCGCCCGCTTCGCCGTCGAACAGCCGCAGCCATTCGACCCGGCGCAAGTCGCACACGCCCGTGGCCACCCCGCCGCTTGCGACCAGTTCGACGAGACGCACGCTAGGCGGCGCATCGGCGGCCTGCCCGGGCCGGCCGACTGCGTCCACCGCCGCCAGCGACGCATCGGCGATGCCGAGAAACTCGACGGTCTCGTCCCGGCCGGCCAGTTGGGTCGCCACTTCGTAGGCGAGCAGGCCGCCGGACGCCCATCCCGCGAGCCGGTACGGCCCGCGCGGCTGCAGCGCGACGATGCGCTCGAGCAGGCGCGTGGCGAGCCATTCGACCGTCGGCGCCGTCTCGTCCGCAGGATCGGCATCGAGCTCGCATACGCGCCAGCCCGCACCGAGATGCTCGCAGACGTGCCGCGCGCCATCGCTCAAGCGTGCATATCCGGCGATCAGGAAGACGCCGTGCGCGGACGATCGATCCTCGGGCGCGGCGGCCGCGGCCCCGTCATCGGCGATCGACGCGCCCGATGACCAGCATGAAGCAGACACGATGTTTTCTCCGTGTTCGGCGACGCCATGGAGATGGCGTCGTATTGATCGACGATCGTTACTGGCAAATACCGCGAAAATCCAGCGAGATGGCTTCCGTCACCGGGTTTGCAAATCGGCCGCCTGCCTGGAAAGCCAGGAAAAATCGCTCCCGTAAAACGAAACAATTATTCTCATTGAGTTTTTGCTACACACACTTCGGTTGATCACGGTAACAAAAATTGTGATTTTTTGTATCCAACGAAACGTCCGACTTATATGACCAAACTACCAGGCAGGCGATTTCCCGGAATTCAGAACCCGCGTGCGCACCCTGACTTCAGTCGAGCCAGATAATCTTCAGCTTTTTTCAGATTAATTCAACAAAAACCGCCAGCGCATATGAGCGACCGCCTGCGCGGTAATGAATGATCCGACGAGACAATCACCGACCACCGTCATTACCGGGCACGCCCCGAAAACCTTGGAAATCATGACTTTCGGTCGATTGCTTCACGTCATTCAACGATCGTTTCAATCCGCCGTTCCGCCTGACGTGGCCGCCAGACGGTCGCCAGCCGTGGATTCGCTCATTCGCTCCCGCGCGAATGGACGACACGAACAGCATTTCCGATGAATATGACATCGTCATTGCATGGAACACGCCGGAAACAGTCTCCTTGAATATTATCCTAACTGCAATAATCATTATAAGGGGATGAGTTTACCACCAATCCGAAACTTTATTCCAGCGCCAAATCAATTGCCGCAACCAAGACAAGTTGCTAATCTTTGCTCGCCGCAATCACGGAATAATTTACTGATTTGAAATCATTTCAAAATTTATTCAACCATCCAAAAACATGAAAACGACACTCTAAAACACGCCATTACCCGGTGCGCGCCTGAAATAACGTCAGCACACCCGCGCCGGCCGAGTTTCTCTGCAGCCATCCCGTTATGAATGCGTCACCACGGTGACACGCCGCGGGATATTCGCGATGCATCGCTTCAAATTCCGGTCAATCAACGCGCGATTCGTCATGCGCATCCCTTCCGCTGAAACGGCGCCATCCGTAATCGCCGCGCGTTGCCTTCGATCCTCAAAACAATTCCAAGCGTTGGAGCAGAGCATGAATCACGATTTCCGAGACGAACCCACGCCGCGTCGCGCGTTCCTCGCCGACATGGCCAAGCTCGCGGCAGCCGGCGTCGTTGCCGGCTGGACGCCGATCTATCAGGTCGCGGCACACGCGGCGTCGGCCGGCGCGACGCCGCCCGGCTTCCCGGCCGACATCCCGCTCTACAAGCAGGCCTTCCAGAACTGGAGCGGCGAGATCGTCGTGCAGGACGTGTGGACCGCCGCGCCGCGCTCCGCCAACGACGTCGTCGCGACGGTCAACTGGGCGCGCGCCAACGGCTACCGGGTGCGCCCGCGCGGCCACATGCACAACTGGTCGCCGCTGACGCTCGATCCGGGCGCCGCCCCCGCCAACGTCGTGCTGGTCGATACGACGCAGTCGCTGACCGCGGTGTCCGTCGATACGTCGGCGCGCCCGGCGCGCGTCACCGCGCAAACTGGCATCTCGCTGGAGACGCTGCTCGCGAAGCTCGAGGATTACGGGCTCGGCTTCGTCGCCGTGCCCGCGCCGGGCGACATCACGCTCGGCGGCGCGCTCGCGATCGACGCGCACGGCACCGCCGCGCCCGCGGTCGGCGAAACCCTGCAGCCCGGCCACACCTACGGTTCGCTCAGCAATCTGGTGCTCACGCTGACCGCGGTCGTGTTCGATCCCGCCAGCCGGCAATACGTGCTGCGCACGTTCCAGCGCAGCGATCCCGACATGGGCGCGTTCCTCACGCACATCGGCCGGGCGTTCGTCGTCGAGGTCACGCTGATGGCTGGCCCGAACCAGCGGCTGCGCTGCCAGAGCCGTATCGACATTCCGGCATCCGAACTGTTTTCGGCGAACGCCGGGCAGGGTCGCACTATCGCGTCGTTTCTCGACCAGGCGGGCCGGCTCGAGGCGATCTGGTTTCCGTTTACGACATGCCCGTGGCTCAAGGTCTGGGCCCCGACGCCCAGCAAGCCGCTGCTGTCACGCCCCGTCACGCAGCCGTACAACTACCCGTTCTCCGATTCGATTCCGCAATCGCTGTCGGATCTCGTCAAGCGGATCATCATCGGCGGTGAAGGCGCGCTGACGCCGCTGTTCGGCCAGACGCAATACGCGATCACGACCGCCGGCCTCGCGCTCACGCTCAGCGCGGACATCTGGGGCTGGTCGCGCACCGTGCTGCAGTACATTCGTCCGACGACGCTGCGCGTCACCGCGAACGGCTATGCGGTGCTCGCGCGGCGCGCCGACGTGCAGCGCGTGGTCAGCGAATTCGTCCAGTTCTATCAGAACCGGATCGACGCGTACAAGGCGCGCGGCGAATATCCGATAAACGGTCCCGTCGAGATCCGCATCACGGGGCTCGACAAGCCTGCCGATGCGGGCGCCGGCGCGGCGGTCCCCACGCTGTCCGCGCTCAAGCCGCGGCCCGACCATCCGGAATGGGACGTCGCGGTCTGGCTGGATATCCTGACGCTGCCGGGCACGCCGGCCGCCGAACGCTTCTATCGCGAGATCGAGCAGTGGATGCTGTCGAACTACAGCGGCGCGTACGCGACGGTACGTCCCGAATGGTCGAAGGGCTGGGCCTACACCGACACCGCCGCATGGCAGGACGACACGATGCTCGCCACCACGATCCCGAATCTGCAAAGCGCGGGGCAGCCTGCCGCGAGCAACTGGGAGGCGGCGCGTGCGACGCTCGGGCGCTACGACCCGCAGCGGGTCTTCAGCTCGCCGCTGCTGGATCGGTTGATGCCGTAGCGGGAACGGCGGACGGAAGGCGCTGCGCGGCCTGGTTCGGCTGGGGCGCAGCGCCTGCGGCGTAGCGGCGGGTGGTGGTGCAATGGAGTCGACCGCCATTCCCTGATCGGCGGGCGGCGGATGCAGGTCGGAATCCGTTTCAGGTCGTCGCCGAGCAGCACGACGTCTGCCGACGCGATCGCGATGTCGACGCCACGTTCGCCCATCGCGATGCGGGTCGAGCCGGCCTTGATCGCCAGCACGTCGTTCAGCCCGTCGCCGACGACGAGCGGCTGCCGGCCGGCGCCGATCTCGCGCATCACGTAAGCGAGCTTGTCGTGCGGCAGCGCCTGCGCGACCACCGTGTCGATGCCAGTCTCGGCCGCGACCTTGCGCGCGACCGCCTCGCGGTCGCCCGTCAGCAGCGTCTGCCGTTCGAGCTCTAGCCTCCGCTACTCGACGAGCATGGCGGCGTCATCGTCCCTTCGTCTGGACCGGCCAGCCTTTCGTAGACATCTTTGAGCCATAATTTATGGCAACCGAGTCGGTTCGTGTTTTCGTTGGTACAGTGTAGTGGTCAACTAATCCCGGACACTGCGTTAAGTTTCCGGTCGGCCCGGTCGCACCGAACAGCGCGATGGTCTTTTTCTCGGCCATCAGGTCACGCAGCCTTCGCCAACAAGGCTTTGATGGCCGTTTCGGTATCGGCGATGACAGCCTTCACTGCGTCCAGGCCGAAAACCGTGCCTTCAACGCGCACCACTTCAACGTCGGTCAGGCCGATGAAGCCAAGCAGGTGCAGCAAATAGTTGGTCTGGAAGTCGAACGGTGCCCAAGCCCCTTCCGAGAACACCCCGCCTGTGGCGGTGACGAGATAGACCTTCTTGCCGGTCAGCAGTCCTTTCGGCCCGGCGTCGCCATAGCTGAAAGTGACGCCGGGCCAGGTGACATGATCGAACCACGCCTTGAGTTGTGAGGGCGGACCGAAATTCATCATGCCCGAACCGAGCACGATCACATCGGCGGCCTTCAACTCATCGACGAACGTTTGGGCGACATTCACCGCCTCGACCTGTCCCGGCGTGCGATCCTCCGGTGCCGTGATCCGGCCTTGGATGTAGGCCGGCGTGATATGCGGCGGCGGATTCGCAGCGAGGTCGCGCACGGTCAGCGGACCGCCTGTGCGGACCTGGATGCCTTCGGCGATTTCGGTGGCGAAGCGGGTGGAAAGACTGTCGGCCCCGCGCGGACTGGACGTAACAAGTAGGGTGTGGCTCATGACGGCTCCTAGGTATAAAATAAGAACCAAGTAATTAATTGGTTCTGACTTATCAATCTATACAAAGGATGGTATGGTCCCTTTCGCTTCCCCACAAGAAGGCACACGCATGTCACCTAGTCACATCGAGCCACCTACCGATATGCCTGCACCTGACGCTGGCGGCTGTCTGGCAACCCGTGAAATCCTGGATCGCATCGGCGACAAGTGGAGCCTCTACATTGTCGCTATGCTGGCCAATGGCCCCCGGCGCTTCAACGAATTGAAGCGCGGCATCGACGGCATTTCCCAGCGGATGCTGACACTGACCTTGCGCGGGCTGGAACGTGACGGACTGTTAACGCGAACGATGTATCCAACGATTCCTCCTCGCGTCGATTACGAACTCACTGAAATGGGAAGAACGCTGTTGAAGCCTGTCATGGCGTTGGTCAACTGGGCGAGCGAGAATCAAGTCGCCATTGCCGAGGCACATAAACGTTTTGACGAGGAGCCGGAGCCAGATCAGGTCTTGATTCAGGGCGTTGTCTACCAGCGTCGATAAACCAGTCGAGGCCGTAGGCTGGTGCAAACACAGCGGCGAGATCAAACTGCCGGCTCGCGTTGGGATCTGTCCCGACGCGGGTCTTTCTTGTGGGGCGAAGGCACTGCATTCTCCGACCTATCCAACCAAGAGCCGGCCACGGCCGATCGAAAAAGTCGCATAGCATGACTTGGGTGTCCGCTCCGGGGGGGCCTTGATTTTGGTGCGTTTTACAGGTGTAGGACCATCTAGCGGCGACAAGGCTTTGCGGTCCACCCCCAAAATAAAATCCAATCAAATCAGGCACTTCCTGACTGGTCTTTCTGCTCTTCCTCAATACCTCCTCGCCGGGGCCCAGCGGGCGTAGGGATGCATTCGCCAGCTCGGTTTGGTCTGTTTGGCGGCGATAATAAAAATTATCGTGGGTAACTCTTTAGATATCGTCTGGAATATGGTTATCTAACGTTATAAATGTATGAAATAATTTGGTCGGTTTGACTCAATTCGCCCACCATGTCCCGTCCTGCCGCAGTCACCGCCGAACAGATCCGCTCCGCCGTGCTCACGATGCTCGTCGAGGCCGGCGACGCCGCGCCGGCCAGCGGCACGCGGTTCCGCCAGATCGTGTCGGTCCGCAAGCTGCGCGCACGGCTCGGTGCCGGCGACCCGGCGACGCTCGCTCGGGCGCTGAATGCAATCGAGGCGGAGGTCGTCCGCGCTGGACTGGCCGAGATCGCGATTCCCGACCTGCCGCCCGACATTGCCGAGCTGATGTGCGCACTGTGGCAAGCCGCCGTCGCGGTGCAGCTCGATGACGTTGTCCGGCTTAAACAGGCGGCCGACGCCAGCGTCGCCTCGGCTGAGGCAGCTCGCACCGATGCCGAGTTGCGCGTCGAACTGCTGCGGCAGGAAGTCCAGTCACTACGCGCGACCGTCACCACGCGTGACGCCGAACTGGCCGATCTGCGGGCGCAACACGGGGTACTACGGGATCGCTCCGCCTCCCTTGAAGCGCAAGCTGCCGAGCGCCAGGCCGCCCTCGACACGCTGGGGGCCGAGCATGCTGATCGCGACCGTGTGCATACTGCGGCTCTCGAGGCCGCCCAGCACCGGTATGAAGCGCTGTCGAAGCAATTGCTGCAGGAAACCGCGCATCAGCGCGAGGCGCTGAAAAAAGAGCACGCGCATGCGGTGTCGCAACTGAAATTCGCCGAGCGCCGGATCGCAGCGCTGGAAGGCGAACGCGATCGGCTCGACAGCGAGGTCGTGCGTGAACGCGAGGCGCGCCAACAAGCGGTCGGCGAGGCACTGGCGCTGAAAGCGGTCAATGCGCAGCAACACGCCCAGCTCGGCGACCTGCTGCGCGACATCGCGCCGAAACCAGCGCAGACCGCCCGCGCAGGCCTTGCAACGGCAAAACGCGCCACGGGTAGCGCATCGACGAAGCGCAAGGGAAAATGACCCGGCCCGCCGCTTGCCCGATCGCTGACCTCTCATGAACTTCGCCGACTGGATCGATACCGGTGCGACGCCACCGCAGCGTCTGCCCAACGGTCTCGATGCCGCCATCGCTTACGTGAGCGATGTGCTCGGCCAAGTCGTCTATCTGCGCTGGACGCTGACGCTCGTCAAGCGGCGCTTTCCGTCGCTCGCCGATGCGAAGGTCGCAAAGCCGGCCGTGATGCGGCTATTGCTCGATCAGTCGACCGCGGTCGAATACTGGGATCGCGGTCGCGCACGGGTCGTGTCGGTCGACGACGCGCCGGCATCCGAAGCCGTGCTGACACGCGTGCTGCACGCGCATGGGCGGCGCTTCAAGTTCGGCGAGGTGGCATTACTGGCGATCACGAGCGGTGAGTGGTTTCGGGAGTCGGCGCCGCTGGTTGGCGGCGTCCCGCTTGCGTTACGGCCATGGTTCGCGCGCGCGGGGCGCTTTGCCGCCGTCGCGAGCGCAACCAACACGCTCGGCGTCGGCGATGACGCCCAGGCGACCGCGCTGTTCCTGCGCGACCGGGCCAGTCGGTCGCCCCATACGGCACGCGCCTACCTGACCGAGATTCGCCGCCTTGCGGCGTGGTGCATCGCGCACGAGCTCGGGCCGTTGTCCGACCTGACGCGACACGATTTGCTCGAATACAAACGCATGCTGCACCGTCCTTCGCAGGACGTTGCTGACGATGCGCAACCTGAAGGCCGACTGTCCGAGGCGACACAGGCTCGAGCGCTCGCGGTCGTCGCCAGCCTGTTCCAGTACTGGACCGAAACCGGTTACCTGACGGCGAACCCGGCCGCTGGCCTGGTGCGAGGACAACGGCGGCATGCCGGTTTCGCCCCGACCCGCATGCTGTCAGCTGCGCAGTTGGGCGCTTGCGATGCCGAGGTTGACGCGGTCGATCGCGACGTCGAGCCGCTGATCGCGGCGCGACGCCGGGCGATCTGGAGCCTGTACCGCTTTGCGGGCGTACGGCTGGTCGAGTTGGCCTGGTCCGACGCACGACAACTACCCGTACTCGACGTCGACTCCAATGGATGCTGGACCTTGCACGTGTGCGGCAAAGGACAGAAACCGCGAGCGATTCCGTTGCCCGCGGGTTGCGTCTCGCGTCTGCAAACCTATCGACGGTTGCGGGGACTGCCTGAGCAGCCGGAACCAAGCGAACACGTGGCGCTGGTGCATGGCCTCAAGGGCGGGACGCTGCAGAGTTCGGGGCTGTATGACGAGGTCAAGGCGATCTTTCGGGCGGCGGCCGCGCGACTCGACCCGACCGATCCGCCGAGTGCCGCCACGTTGCGGCGGGCGTCGCCGCACTGGTTGCGCCATGCCTATGCCCGCACGCTGGTCGTCGACCGGCAGGTGCCGCTGCCGGCCGCGCAGGCACTGCTCGGCCATGCGTCGATTCAGACCACGGCCGGCTACGCAAAAACGGATCTGTCGCAGTTGCGCGCGTTCGTTGATCGCGCGTTCGATACCGATTAGGGTTCGGTCGCCAACGGAGGAATCGGCGATTGCAATCCTTCTACGGCGAAGCGATTCAGTTTGTCGAGCGCCGTCAGGTAACAATGCGTCGGTATGCTCGCCAGTTGCTCGTCGTGAAGCACCAGGATCCGCTCGATCACGACTTTGTCTCGATCGAGCATGACCCAGGTTTCACCGCGCTCGGCGCGCGCGATGCACCGAGCCAGCGCAGCTTCCGCGCGCTGGAATTCGGCATCGTCACCGGTCGCCGGCGTTTCCTTGCGCAGATAGAACGCCGTATAGACGGCCTTCAGCAAGCAGACCATCAAGTCGACATTGGCATGGCCCTTTGCGATGGTGGCCAGCGCGAGATGATGTTCGAGCGACAACGCGCGGGTCCGTGCGAGCGGGAGCGGCAACAACATTTCTTTGCTCAACGGACGGTGTCCCGAACGCCGGGCGGACTTTCGACTCATGGCGGCATAGCAAAAGACAGGAGCCGCGTATTATGCCCCGACCATTTACGCGGACTCCTGCCAATTTCATCCGCGTGCCTCGCGTCCCGCCATCGGCATGCCGATCGCAAGACTGGGCATCAGGCGATGCGCGTAGTCAGCGACCGGGAATTCGAACGTGCCGCGCAGGTTGATGCCTTCCAGATACGTCGGCGCGATGCGCCGCAGATAGTCGGGTAGCACTGGCGTTTGTCCGAGTGTCTCGATGCGTTCGATCGCCTGCTGCATGTGCATCGTGTTCCACGCCAGCACGGAATTGGTCAGCAAACTCAACGACGACGACACGGCCATGAGCGTATGGCGGTGCCGCGTGAGCTCGACGGGAATCTTGCCCTGATGAATCGCACGCTGCACGGTGTGCACCGCTTCGCCGCGATTGAGCACATGCTGCAGTTCGGCACGGAACGCCGGCAGCGTGAAATAGTCGATCAGGTAGATCGACCGGAACAAACGTCCCAGCGCGACGCCGCCGTCGTACAACGGCAGGCCGCGTGCGGCAGCCCCGAACCGCGTCAGCGCCTGCACGGCCGTACAGTGCCCGCTTTGGATCGAGGCCACCAGCCGCACGAAGTCATCCCAGATTACCTCGATGGCTTCCAGTTGGACGTCGCGATCGACGACGGCGGCCAGCGCTTCGGGCACGCTCATGCTGACCGGAACATGCAAACGCCGGTCACGCAAATGCGCCAGCCGCGGGCACAGATCGAATCCCAACCCGCGGGCCACCGCCATCCCGAAATCCGTATATCCGTGCGTGTCGACGGCCAACTGAGAGACGTCGTCGGTGCCTTCCTGGCGGATGGCGCCTTCGATGGCCACGCCGGCCTGCCGCTCGTTCAGCACGATCGGCTGGTCGTAGAAGATACCCCACCGATCGCGCACGTGGGTGTAGACGCCGATCGACGCCGTGCGCCGCCGCGGATCGGCACGTGCCTGCCAGACCGTACGGGTCGTCTCGAGCGACATCATGTCGGACGACGCGAGATCCGCGCGCCCCCAGTGCGCTGCGATCGGGTGGCGGTGCATGAAACCAAGCACGGCATCTGCCGCCTCTCGCAGCACGCGCTCGTCGGCGACGCGATGCATCATCTGACGGATCGCGCCGGCCGACAATTCCGGCACCATGCGCGCGACTTCGGCGGCCGACATCGACGTGCCGTGCGCGAGCACGGCCGCGTAGACCATCAGTAGCTCGCTGCGCGCACGAGGTTCGCGGCCCAGCAGCAACCAACTGAACCGCGTCTCGCTATCGATCTCCAGGAGGATGCGCGGCAACTGGCCGTCCGGATGAACATTGAAGATCGCGCGGCGCAGCGCCTCGACAGCGGGCTCGGCTCGCTGGGCCGACATGGGATCGAGATGAATCGCCGTATCGACCCGAACCTCACCGCGCGACACGGCTTGCGCCAACCGTTCGAGTCCCTCACTCAGGTGCTCGCAGACCGGCTCGATATACTCTTTGGGGTCCTGCGAAAGTTTCAGATGACCGTAATAGTGGTTGCGCTGCGCCTTCCAGACGTCGTCGGGAATCAGCAGAGTCGCCCGACTGCGGAAGGCAAAACTGTGTTCGACAAAGACCGAGCCGTTGCGTAGCGCAACCCGCAACGCCGACAAGGTCGCCCATTCGAACGCGAGCAACGCCTGCACACGGTCCTCGCCCGTCACGATCCGTTGCCAGGCGCGCCCGACCGGCACCAACACATCGACCGGCAGTTCACGTTCGCCGCAAACGTAGATTGTCCGCAGCACCTCCAGCGCGTCTGTAACCGGATGCGATGTTTCGGATGCAAATGGCAGCGTCAACAATTTCGCAAGCATCGCGCGCGTGACGCGCTGTTTGGTCAGCAGTTGCGCGCGCACCAGGCTCGCGCGACTCGGACCGCTTTGCGCGAGCGTCGTGTCAGCCAGTTGCACGAGGCGTTCGATCAGCGCGTCGTGCGCCAGGGTGACGTCGGTCGCAAGCGCTTTGACCGCCGTCGCGAAATCGCGTAGCTGCGCTTTCAGGTCGGGCCGCTTCGCGTCGACCTTGCTGCCCGCTTCGTTGACCATCTTGCGTTGCCAGCGGGCAAGCATCCACAGCAACTGATCGGTGGCGACGCAGAGCGCATAACGCATGAAACACGCAGCCTCCAGTCGGCGGATCGGCTGCCGGACGCGCTTGCTGACGGACGGCGGGCGGTTGGCGCAGCGTCGCGCGTAGTGCCGCACCACCGCCTCGTTGCATTCGGCCGGCCAGCTGCAATGCACACTGAGCTTGGTCAGGCGTTCGATCTTGCGAAACAACTCGCCCATCTGGTTCGTCGAGTTCCGCAGCGGCACGGACCAGAGCCACTGCTGCAGACTGGCGCCACCCGATTCCGGCCGCGGCAACAGCATGCCCCATTGATCGAGCGCCGCGGCGCCGAACGTTGCCTCGAGGCGGCGGGTCAGCGCAGTCTCGACGTCCTGCACCGCCTGCACGATCAGTTGCCGCAGCGCACGGTTGTGGACGATCAGAACCCGATGCTCGTACAGCCATTGTTTGAGGTCGAACAGCGCCGTGCTGCGATCCTGCCGTCCCGATAGCCGTTCCTTGAGCCAGCGAACGATGTAGCGCCGCTGGTGCTCGGCCATCGGCTGGAATCCGAGTGCATCGTAAGCAAGCCTCTGATGGTCGGCGAGCGTGTCGGTGCGGTTGTCGTACAGCGCGCGTAACGTACCCAGGTCAGGCGGCTCGATGCCGAGTTGCTCGCCGAGGTGCTGCCACAGTCGTTTGGGAATCTGTTTGTAAGCGTCGAGCGTACGGCCGGTCATCCGCACGAAGCCCAGATGCAGTGCCACTGCCAGCCGATAGAGGTGCGAGCGGCGGCCATCGATCAGGGCACGCTCGCGGGCGGAAAACGTGAAGAAGGTATTGAGCTCGAACTCGGTCAGTTCATGCGGGAAGTGCCGCATGCCGAGGTACGCCAGCCGCCAGTGATCCATCGCTCGCACTCCCGCGCGAAAAACGGACTGTGCAGCGTAGCGGGAAAAAATCCGCGAAGCAATCGGGTACGCGCAAAACGAATATCTGGCCGCTGCCTCAATTGGTAACGCCTAACAAGCGCGCCTGCCGCGAGCCCCTATGGTGCGGCAAGCGGCTCGCGAGTGACGGCAACACAATTGCGGCCGAAGGCACGTAATACGCTCCTACGACAACAACTTGTTGACCTACTATCACTTCCCTCCAAAAAAATGGTCGCGGTCGCCTGACCGGCTTGGCGTCGCCCCGATGCAGAGGATCCGAAACTGGCAGGACCTCGTCCTCTACCGGCAGGAGGGAAATTCAAGGACAAACACGTTCACAGCAACCGATAGGGCGCTGATCGAGCACCACCAGCAGGAAATGGCACAAGTCGGGTTGTTGATCCAAGCCAGAGCGACCTCGTCGCGACTACTGCTCCGGCTGGGTTCCAGAGCCGCAATGACCGGCTGGCCGCTCTGGGCGGAGCCAAATGAGACTACGTATTGGCGAAGTATGCTCGGTGTTGATATTTGCTCACCAGCCGAACGATGGTAAACCCTAGTATTCGGGGGCGCACCCGTTTTGATATGTTCATTTCGCGGTGCTCATTTATGCCGCTTAAAAACGTAAAATTGTAAATTCGGGCGCGGCAAATGACGATTTCCCGGATGCCGGCAATTTTCTAGAAATATCAAAGACCGAGAGAATCTGGGGGCAACATGCGTCATCCGAATTCTGAGCTTGCTCGGCGCCCGGGCAAGAAAGCCGTGCGCCAGTTCATCCGAAGCGCCACGGCTCTGGCGTTGCTCCTCGCAAGTGCCGCTGCGAGTTCCGGTTCTATCAGCTACACCTATGACTCCTTGGGCCGGCTGACGAAGGCCGTCTTCAATAACGGTTCCAGCACCACCACTGTCACCTACAACTACGACGCGGCGGGTAATCGCACGTCGGTTTCCACCACGTCCCCATAGCGTCGTTTCGCATCCCGCGGTCTTGCACGCTTCGCTCTTAGCTATTTCGTATTCCATATTAACGTGATATTCACGGGGGACGTTATGTCCAGGCTCTCGCGCGCCGCTTTCCAGAACACCGTCAATCTTTTCGTTTTCGTCGGTTTGACGGCGTTCGGATCGATTAGCTTTGCCGCTCCTATTCAAACCGTTTTGCCGCTGCCGAAAAAGGCAGGAACGGATTGGATGTTGGGTGCGCAACCAACTGCGCCGAGGTCTGCGAAGCACTACGTTGGAAATGAGCTTCCTCCCACCGGCGTCGGGCAGCCGGTGACCTTCGTGAGCGGGAAGCCAGTGATTGCCTATTCGCCGGAGCGCCTCTCGGCGCTCGCCAACACACCGGGACCGGGCAGAAACGCCGCCAACCTATTCCCAATCTCGGGTCGGGATTGGGAGCAGTCCCGTGCACGTGTCGTTCCGCCATCGAAACTCAATCAAGGAGCGACGGTCGAAACCAAGACCATTGCCCCGTCAACCCGCAGCACCCGCGCGAATGTGCTGAGCGCCGGTGGCAATGGAAGTCCGCAAGGCCCGGCCTCGATCTCCGAGCTGGCGCGCGCGCTGAACTACAACCCAGATGTCATCTATCAGTACGTTCACAACAACGTCGACGTGTATCCGATTTATGGTACCCAGAAGGGTTCATTCGGCGCCGTACTCGACAATCAGGGGACCGTCTACGATCAAGCCATGTTGATGGTCGATCTCCTTCGAGCGTCCGGTTATACAGCGAGCTTCACGACGGGGGTGATCAAGTACACGGCCGCGCAATTCAACTCACTTTACGGTGTCGATACGTCAAATGTCTGTGGAGTGCTGAATCTGTTGGGCAAGGGGGGAATTCCCATCTATGCGGCGACCGCGGTGAATCCGGGGCAGTGTCCAGGTAACACGTCGGCACTGGTTGATGTGTCAGTGGGGCACATCTGGGTGAAGACGGTCATCAACGGTACAACCTACTATTTCGATCCGAGCTTCAAAACCCATTCATTCAAGACCGGCATCAATCTCGCCAGTTCGAGCACGACAGGCTACGACGCGACGACGTACCTGAATTCCGCAAAGAACGGGGTGACCATCACCGCGAATTACGTACAGAACATCAATCGCACAAATATTCGGAACAACCTTACGACCTACGCCAATAACCTCTCTGCGTATTTGCGAGCGAACATGCCGACGGCTACCGTTGACGATGTCGTGGGGGGAAAATCAATCGATCTGATCTACGGGGCCATCCCGCATTACACGTCACCGCCGTTGCAAAACACGGCTTATGCACTTCAGGATCAGACGGATGTTCCGATATCCATGAAGGCGACGTTGCGGATCCAATATCAGGGAATCGACCAGACCTACACGTCGGACGCGATCTATGGTCATCGGCTGACCATTACGTACAACTCAGCCAATCAGCCGATCCTCACACTCGACGGTGCTGCGGTTGGCAGTCCTGGCACAGCCCCTCCTTCTGGTGCTTCGACAGCTATCTTGATGTGCTCGGGAATGTGTTGCAGCAAGCGGACCCGCTATTCAACGTCACGCAATTCGCTTACGACGGACAAGGACGGCTGATCACCAAGATTTTGCCCCAGGGGAATGGCTTCTCATACACGTACGATGATGCATCCTGTGCGAGCTCGGAGAAACGCTGTACGCAGAACGTGAAGTCGATCACGCAGTTCGCACCGTCCGGTTCCGGTCTCGCACCACTCGTTCGAAACTTCACCTATGAGAGTGCATACAACAAAGTTGCAACGGAAACCGATGCGCGTGGCAATGCCACGACGTACACCTACGCGCCCTGGGGCGACATCGCGACCGTAACATCGCCGGTTGATGCGAGCGGGGTAGCACCGTGGACAGCCTACGATTATTACTCGTGGACACCTACGGGCTTTCCTACGATGTATCTGTTGTGGAAGACGACCGTTAAGACGAGCGCATCGAATTCCACCGCGACGACGAGGACCTATGATTGGGCGCACCACGAAGTACCGGCGACCTCGACAGTCGACGCCGGCTCTGGAACGCTGAATCTCACGACTACCTACACCTACGACGACATCGGCAACCTGACCGTAGTGGACGGGCCGCGCACCGATGTGGTCGATACGTGACAACGAGCTACGACAGTGAACGGCACCCAACCGTCGTGACGGATGCGCTCGGGAAGCAAACACAGACGACTTATGACGCCGACGGTCGCCCAACTGCCGTCGCGCGGCAGATCGGCACCCAGTGGTTGACGAGCTGCTCGCGTTACAGCGCGACAGGGAAAGTCATCCGGGCCTGGGGTCCGTCGCTGACGGCGTCGGCGACGACCTGCCCAGCCGAGGCAGCGCCGGTCCCGATCACGGATACCGCGTACGACGATCTGGATCGCCCGTATCAGAAAACGGAGTACCTTGCGGCCGCAGACGGCGGTAACCGGGTCACCACAACGGTGTATAACGTCGACGACACCATCAACACGATTCAGAAGGCGACGGGTACGGCGCAACAGCAGAATTACGTGCAGTACACCTATACGCCGAACGGCAATCTCAACTCAAGCGCCGACGCGAAGAACAATCTGACCGTCTATTCATACAACGGCTTCGATCGCCTGACCAACCGGTACTACCCGCTGCCAAATACACCGGGTTCCGCGAACAGCAACGATTACGACGGCTACACCTACGACGCGAACGGCAATGTGTCGGCCATCCGCAAGCGTAGCGGCGACACGATCACCCAGACTTGGGACAATCTGAATCGCTTGACGGCACGCACTTATCCGAACAGTGCGAGCAATGTTCAGTTCGGGTATGACCTGCGCGGGCTGCGCACTGCGTCCCAATACGCGAACGGAAGCTACGCGGTTTCCTATGCGTGGGACAACGCAGGCCGGCTGCTCAACACATCGGCGGGTGGAAAGACGCTCAATTTCCAGTATGACGCTGCGGGTAATCGCACGCAGACAACGTGGCCCGACGGGTTCAACACGACCACCAGCTACGATGCGCTGAATCGGCCGAGCGTGATCAAGGAGAACGGAAGCGCGGCGCTCGCGACGTACAACTACGACGACCTGAGCCGGGCAACCACGATCACGTTCGGAAACGGGACATCGGTTCAACGCGGGTACGATAATCAAGGCGGGCTCTCGACGCTGACGAACGCGTTGACGGCAGCTGGCGATCAGGTGCAGTACACGTACGCGCGCAACCAGGTCCTCGACGTGACCAGCGTCACGCCGAGCAATCTCGCGTACCAGTGGGGTGGCGGGACCATCGGCACCCAGAGCTACACCGCGGATGGCCTGAATCGCTACACAGCTGCAGCCGGAAATTCGGTCGGATACGACAACAACGGGAATGTGGCGAGCTACGGTGGTTGGACGTACGCCTACGATCTCGACAATCGTCTCGTATCCGGAACCACTGGATTATTTTCAACGGTCAGCCTAGCGTACGACGCGGAAAATCGGTTGCGCCAGACGGTCGAGCCCAATGGCCTCGGCAGTCTCACGACGAATATGCTGTACGACGGGACGAAGCTCGTTGCCGAATACGATTCGTCAAGCAACGTGCTGAGGCGTTACGTGCATGGCTCAGGCGTGGACAACCCGCTCGTCTGGTACGAGGGCTCGGGGACCACGAGCAAGAATTGGTTCTACACGGATCAGTTGGGCAGCGTTGTCGCGACGGCAGATGGAACTGGGGCCAAGACGGCGGCCTATACCTACGGCCCGTTTGGCGAGCCGAATGCGACGAGCGGTACGCGGTTCCGATACGCGGGACAGCAAATAATAGGGGCGCTCGGACTGTATTACTATAAGGCGCGCTTCTATTCGTCAACGCTTGGTCGGTTTTTTCAGACGGACCCAATTGGATATGCTGACGATCAGAATTTGTATGCATATGCGGGGAACAATCCGGTTAATCGTGTCGACCCAGGCGGGTTGACGGGGACTGTCGTGGGATCCGACTCTTTGGATCTTGCACAAAGGGGCCTTCCTTTCACCGGTCCTCCGGGGGGATTCTATATTCACCCGATCACAGGGGACGTTCGGTACTATGACTCAAATGGCAATGCTTCAGCGGACATACATTTCAGTCACCCGCATGAGGGGATGCAACCGCACGGTCATAACTGGGGACCCGGGTTTGACCGAAACGAAGGACTTGAAATTTCCCCGCTGCCATATTAGGAAGATATTTTTGGAAACCTGTTAAACCTGGTAAACATCGTTAATGTAGTATTTGCGAGGCTAAGATAATGAGCGAAAGAGATAAAATTAATCGGCTGATTGAAAATAGCGATCTTGTTATTAAGGTATACGGATATTGGCCATCTTTTCACGACTCCGAGGTCGTGGACTTTGGAATCCACACCACGAAGATTGAGGAGAAGTACGTTACAGATATTAAGATCACGATTCTTCATCGGGGCCAGGACAATCCGCAGTGGAAACGTGCGGGACCAACATGTTGCATTGAGATTTCATGTAGAAACGTCTCAAACGTTGACTTAAAATTGAACGACATTGCTGGGGGAAACTGGATTCAAGAGCTAAACATAACTGGAGCGGGCGATGTAGGTGTCGATTTGGAACTCGTTCCCTTGGCCGGTCTTGATTTGCGTCTGAAATGTGAAGTTATTGAGGTGGCTGGTATATATCCCGTCCCACTATAAATTGACTGCCGTGAGCGTCAACAGAACTCCCTTGCCGTCGTCGGCAATGCTCCGAGCAATTCGGTCCTGTCGACGAGCTTGCTCGCGATCAGGTGCCGCACCTTTCCCTCCGCCTGCCATACGCCATAGACGGCGAGCAGCGCGGCTGCCGAGTGTTTCCTTCCGATACGTTTCCAGCTGTTTGGGCCACAGGATCACATTCACCTGGCCTGTTTCGTCCTCGAGCGTCATGAACAGCACGCCATTGGCCGTGCCCGGTCGCTGCCGCACCGTGACCAGTCCGCACGCGCGCGAGCTGCCCGTTGTGCAGCGTCGCCAGCTGTTCGGCCGACTGCAGGTGGTGATCGCGCAGTATCGCCAGCGGATGCCGGCCGAGGGTGAAGCCCATCGCGCGGTAGTCCGTCACGATCTCCGTTCCCTCGGAGGCTGATGGCAGCGCCGGCGCCGCATCATCACGTTCCGTGCCGTGCAGCACGCCGTACGCCGGTTGCCGCCCGCGACCGTGCGCAGCGCGCGAGATCAGCGACGTCGACGAACGGCAGTACCTGTTGCGAGCTCGGTGCGGTCGGCCACGTCTTCTATGCTGCGCAGCAGTGAAAGGCCAAACCCCGCACCGGTGCCGTCGCCCCTTCGATTGCGGAATGCCACACGCTCACGGTGACGTCGACCCCAGGTACGGCTCGTGCGAAGAAGCAAGCGGATCACTGTGTCGCGATGGTGCGCGCGGTGGGGGGGCGGCGCAACGGACCGCGAGGCCGGACGGGCCCAGGGGCTCGCGTATTCGATCGCTGCACGTGCGGTACCAACACATTGTCATTCCTGCACGCGGCGACACGGCGACGCCCTTACACGATCCGTTTGGGCGTATCCATTCGGACGCGACGCAGGTCAGCGGATAGCGGTTGCAGACCGATGAACTGCAGAAGCCAGAGGCAACACCCATGGCATTAACACTGGGGCTTCCCTGCGGTCGGCATGTCAATCAGCATCATCTTGATTATAAAGCGTATTTCTCAGGGGCCTGACCGCAAGCCCTTGTCGGAGCTAGATCGCCATACATCGGTAAAACGCACCAAAATCAAAGGGACCCCGCTCCCTGAGCCAAATGGGACGCCTCAAGGTCTCGCCATCGACGCAAACCAATGACGCTTAATGGCCGAGGCCGTGTAAAAACGCACGCAGAACGTCGCGAACGAGAAAACTGGTCACCGACGTGGCATCGTGGATCGACGCAAACCTTGCTTCGCGCCGCAGCGAGCAATCGCGAATCCAATCTCGCCGATATCTCGACTCTTTCAAGAGTGTTAGTCAACGCTTGCGTACAACCGAATCGAGCACGAAGCTGGTCGTCATGTTTTGCACACCGTCCATCGCACTGATCGTCGCCCAGATGTCGCTGATGCGTTCGTGCGTGGCGGCCTCTATCTGTACGAGCAAATCGACCTCACCGCTGAGAACCGCGCAGTCGCGCACCTCGGCGATCCGCTCGAGTGCGGCCAGCACGTCGGCGCCGCGCATCCGGTCCTTGCGGTAGACGAGCATCACGGCACGCACGGGTGCGGCATCGTCGGGCAACGCGAGCCGCACCGTATAGCCTGCAATGATCTTCAGCGCTTCGAGCCGGTCGATCCGGTTTCGGACCGCCTGCCTGGACAGACCGATCCTGTCGGCCAATACCGCGAGCGGAATCCGCGCATCGGCGCACAACGCGTCGATTATCTTCTGGTCCAGGCCATCGATCTTCATTCGCCGAACCCGGTATGCCGGGCGCCGAGTGCATCGACCGCGTCGCGCAATGCCGCGATGTGGCCCGGGCCGATTCCGCAACACCCGCCGACGATCTGTGCACCGAGCGCAAGCCACTGCTCCGCCCATCCTGCGTAGCCGGGCGGATCGATGTCGCTGCGCAGGCCGTGGAGTTCCTCGTTCGCGCGCGCATCGGCGCGCTGCGGCGGAAACGCGTTCGCATAGGCGCCGACCGCCAGCGACGTCCCCGTTCGCGCGAGCGTGCGCTGCACCGTCTCGATCGCCGCACCCATCGCCTCCGGCTGGCTGCAGTTGAACAGCAGCGCGGCCGCGCGCGCGGACACGGCGGCGTCGATCGCTTCGTCGAGCGTCTGTCCCGATCGCAGTGCCGGCGTGGCGCCTGCTTCGATGTCGTCGTGCAGCGTGAACGAAACCCACAGTGGCTTCGGATTCTCACCGAGCGCTCGCCTGACCGCGCCGATTTCGTCGGTCAGGCTCTGCGTCTCGGCCAGCCACAGGTCGACGTAGGGATCGAGCCCGTCGACGAGCGTCGCCAGAATCGCATCCGCGCGCGCCGCGTCAAACAGGTCGGGTCGGTAGGAACCGCCGGTCGGCGGAAGCGATCCTGCGACGCGCACGGGTCGCCCTGCACGGTCCGCCGCTTGCCGCGCGAGTTGCCCGGCAAGGACCGCGAGCGCGACACCGTCGCGACGGAACCGCTCTTCGCCGATATGGAACGGCACGACCGCATAGCTGTTCGCGGTGATCACGTCGGCACCCGCCGCGATGAACGCGTCGTGCGCGAGACTGACGTAATGCGGCGCTTCCATCAGCGCGAGCGCCGACCACTCAGGCTGCCTGAACGGCGCCCCGATCCGCGCCAGTTCGCGCCCCATGCCGCCGTCGAGTACTGTGATGTCATGCATAGTCCGTGCTCCGTCGTTGCAATCCGCGCATCGCGTGCCCGAATCGATTCAAAGGTCGGCGCGGCGCGCGCGAGACGTCGATCAAGCGTGCGCGCTGGTCCGTATCAGATCTGTTCTAACGCCTGCGCGACATCGCTTTTCAAATCGTCGATGTGCTCGATGCCCACCGAATAGCGGATGAAATTGAGCGGAATGTCGGCAGCGCGCATTTGCTCCGCCGACATCGTGCCGGCCCACATGGATGCCGTATGGATCGCGAGCGAATCGACGCCGCCGAGATTGCCTGCATTCAGCGGCAGGCGCAGCGCCTCGACGAAGCGCTGCGCTTCGCAGAAGCTTCCCCGCACACCGAACGCGACCACGCCGCCGAAACCGCGCATCTGCCGGCACGCGAGCACATGCTGCGGATGGCTGCGCAGGCCCGGATAGAACACACGCTCGATCTTCGCGTGCGCTTCGAGGAATTCGGCGAGCGCCTGAGCGTTCGCATTGATCCGCTCGACTCGCATCGGCAGCGTGCGCAGCCCGCGCAGCAGCAGCCACGCGTCCATCGGCGACAGCACCGCCCCGAGCGTGATGTGCGTATGCCAGATCTGCTCGGCGAGCACGCGGCTCGTGCAGATCACGCCGCCCGTCAGGTCGTGATGGCCGCCCAGATACTTGGTCGCGCTGTGCACGACGATGTCGACACCGAGCCGGTGCGGCTGCTGGTTGATCGGCGACGCGAACGTGTTGTCCGCGAGCGTGAGGATGCCGCGGGCTCTGGCGATCTCGGTCACCGCGGCGATGTCGGTCACGAGCAGCAGCGGATTGACCGGCGACTCGAGCACGATCAGCCGCGTGTTGGGCCGGATCGCACGATCGAACGCGCCCACGTCGGTCTGGTCGACGAACGTCACCTCGACGCCGAACCGGCGCAGCATGTCGTCCAGCATTTTCGTGGTGCTCATGTAATGACGCGTCTGGCCGACGACGTGATCGCCGGCCTTCACGACGCTGAGGATCGCGGTCGCGATCGCGCCCATGCCGGATGCGGTGACGAGCGCGGTCTCGGTGCCCTCGAGCTCCGCCATGATCGCCTTCACGCGCTCGTGAACCGGATTGCCGTAGCGGGTGTAGTTGCGCGGATGCTGCGGCACGCTCGACATCTCTGCGAATTCCTCACTGCCGGCTGCCTTGAACACCGCCGAATAGTGGATCGCCGGCGCGACCGACTGCTCGTCGGTCACGTCGCGGTCCGCCGCCAGCGCCAGCGTTTCAAGCTTGTATCCCATGTCGTCCTCGGATGGTTCGTTGTGTCGCGTTCATGCGGCGCCCGTCAGGCACGCACGCTGCCCAGATGGCGATTCAGCAGACCTTCGATGCGTTTGAGCACGGTCGAAAGCACGGCCGTGATGCCGACGTACACGATGCCGGCCAGCATCAGCGCGTCGGTCGTATAGGTTTCGATCGAGATGCGTCGCGCGACACCGGTCAGGTCGAGCACGGTGATCGTGCTGGCAAGCGCAGTCGACTTCAGCTGCAGCACGATCTCGTTGCCGAGCGTCGGCGCGACGATGCCGATCGCGCGCGGCACGATCACGAACCAGGTGAGCATGAAGCGGCTCATCCCGAATGCGAGCGCGGCCTCCTTCTCGCCGGCGGGGACACCGGCGATCCCGCCCCGGATGTCTTCCGCCATGTAGGCCGCGAGATTGAGCGTCAGCGCGCACAACGCACACGAGAACGATCCGCCGACCAGCAGCCATAGCGGCGACGCACGCACGATCGAGAACTGCGCGAGCCCGTAATACAGCACGAAAATCTGCACCAGCAGCGGCGTGCCGCGAAACACCGACATGAACAGGCGGCTCGGTGTCGACAGCCACCGGCACGCCGACGTGCGCGCGACAGCCAGCGGCACCGCGAGCGCGAACGCAAGCGTGCATGACAGCACCAGCAGCGCGAGCGTGATCCATATGCCGCGCGCGACGTCCGGGCCGGACTGCACGATGAGGGAAAGAATGTCGTTCATCACGTGGTCCTCGTCAGGTACGTTTTGCGTAACCGCGGCCCGCGATGCGCTCGAGCCACGCGAACACGGGGTTTGATGCGGCGAGAAAGCCGAAATAGACGATTCCGACCGTCACGTAAAAAACGAACGGCTGCTTGGTGAACTGCGCGGCGATATTGGCCTTGCGCAACATGTCCTCGAGCCCGACGATCGACACCAGCGACGTGTCCTTCAGCAAGTTCTGCCACATGTTGTTCAGGCTCGGCAGGCAGATGCGCCACGCCTGCGGCAGGCGCACGTACCACAGTGTCTGCAGGGGTGTCATTCCATACGCGCGCGCGGCCTCGATCTGGCCGACCGGCACCGCGATGAACGCGCCGCGGAACATCTCGGACGAGTAGGCGCCGAACACGACGGCGAGCGCGATCACTCCAGCCGAGAACGGGCTGACGACGATGGCGCCATCGAATTGCGCGTTGAGCACATGCGACAGCCCGAAGTAGCAGATCAGCAGGATCAGGAACTCGGGAATGCCGCGCAGGAAATTGGTCAGCGCATAGGTCGCATGTCTGAGCCACCCCAGGCTCGACAGCTTTGCCGATGCGCCGGCGATGCCGAGCAGCATGCCGACGCACAGCGCGGCGACTGCGAGCTCCAGCGTGACGAACGCGCCAGCCGCGATCTGCGCGCCGTAGTTCACCAAGATGTCCATCGTAAAATCGCTCCTTGTGAGCCCGGATCGCGCAGACCGCCATCCGGCGACTGCGCGGTCCCGATGCGCGGTTATTGCGGCGCGATGCTGAACGGGAAATAGCGCTTGTTGGCTGCGGCGAACGTGCCATCCGCCTGGACCTGCGCGATACCCTTGTCGAACAGCGCCTTCAGCGGCGCGTCGCCCTTGCGTACCGCGATCGCCGTACCGTCGCCGAAGATCTCCGCATCGGCAATCGGCTTGCCGACGAAGTCGAAGCCTTCCTTCCTGCCGGCCTTCGTCAGCCAGTCGTACGCGACCGTGTTGTCGGCGAACACCGCATCGACGCGCCCGGCCTCGAGATCGAGCCACGCCTCGTCGAGCGTCTGATAGACCTTCACGTTGATCCCCGACTTGCCCGCCGGCAGGCGGCGGCGCAGATAGGATTCGTGCGTCGAGGCCGTCTGAACGCCGATCGTCTTGCCGCGCAACGTGGCGGCGTTGTCCGTGATCCCCGAGCCCTGCTTCGCGACGAGTTGCACAGGTGCCGTCGTGAAAATGCGCGAGAAGTCCACCGACTGCTCGCGCTCCGGCGTCTTCGACATCTGCGCGAGCACCGCATCGATCTGCTTCGCCTTGAGCGCCGGAATCAGCGCGTCGAAATCCATCGTCACCCACTGGCACTTGACCTTCATCGTGTCGCACATCTTCTTGCCGATGTCGATCTCCATGCCCTGCAGCTTGCCGGATGCATCCTTGTATTCGAACGGCGCGTAATCGGCGAGCGTACCGATCCGCACGACCTGCTCGGCATGCGCGACCGATCCGAGCAATGCCGCGCCCACGCACAGCAACTGAAGCAGCTTCTTCATGGTTTCCTCTCCGGTTGACAACGAATCCGCATCAGATGATGCTGGACAGAAACTTCTGGAAACGCGGCGACTTCTGGCTCGCGAACACCTCATCGGGACTGCCGTCTTCCTCGATTCTTCCCTGGTGGACGAACACGACCCGGTTCGCGACTTCGCGTGCAAACCCCATCTCGTGCGTGACGACGAGCATCGTGCGTCCCTCGTCGGCCAGCGAGCGCATCACTTTCAATACTTCGCCGACGAGCTCGGGATCGAGCGCAGACGTCGGCTCGTCGAACAGCATCACGTCGGGGTCGGTCGCGAGTGCACGTGCAATCGCGACGCGCTGCTGCTGGCCGCCCGACAGCTGGTTCGGATAGTGTTCGCACTTGCCGGCGAGCCCGACCCGTTCGAGCATCGCGATCGCCTTGTCGCGTGCGTCGCGCTTCGGCACGCCGAGCACGCGCGCCGGCACGAACATCACGTTCTGCAGCACAGTCATGTGCGCCCAGAGATTGAACTGCTGGAACACCATCGCGAGCTTGCGGCGCACGCGCATCACCTGCTGCGCATCGGCCGCGACGAGCGCGCCGTCGCGGCCCGCCGGCTTCAGCGCGAGCGTTTCGCCGTTCACGCAGATCCGGCCGCGGTCGGGCATTTCCAGCAGGTTGATGCATCTGAGGAACGTACTCTTGCCTGACCCGCTGCTGCCGAGGATCGATACGACCTCGTGATTCCTCGCGGTCAGCGAGATGCCCTTCAGCACCTCGACACCGCCGAACGACTTGTGAATATCCTCGACCACCAGCGCGTCCGCCGCCGGTTTGCATGCAGGAATTGCTGCTGGCATCCTCGACTCCTTCTTCGATACGTTGCTCACCACACCGCTCCGGTTCGCGCCGCGCCGGCCCGCCAGGCGCCGGCGCTTGCGCATCAGCTCGACAGCCGCCGGTTGCGTCTGAAGCACACCACCTTGGGCTGCGTCATTTCCGTCATCGCAAACCGAACGCCTTCGCGGCCCAGCGACCCATGCTTGAATCCGCCGAACGGCATGCCGTCGAAGCGGTAATCGGACGAATCGTTGATCATCACGCCGCCCGCCTGCAGTCGCTCGGCCGCGCCGAGCGCCACCTCCAGCCGGCTGGTGAACACGCCTGCATGCAGGCAGCTCTCCGACGCGTTGGCCGCATCGAGCGCCTGCTGCAGGTCGGTGAATTTCTCGATCGTCACGACCGGCGCGAACACCTCGTCGGCCCATACACGCGCGTCGTGCGGCACATCCGCGAGCACCGTCGGTTCATACAGCGCCCCGCGTCGGCGATGACCGCTCAGCACCGTCGCACCGCACGACACCGCTTCGTCGACCCAGCGTTCGACGCGGATCGCCTGTTCCTCGCCGATCATCGGCCCCATGTCGGTCGCATCGTCCAGTGGGTCGCCGACGACCATCCTGCCGGTCAGCTCGACGAAATACCGGACGAACGGCTCGTATGCCGCCTCGGCGACGAAGATCCGCTGTGTGCCGATGCAGTTCTGTCCCGCTGCCCAGAACGCACCCGACACGCAGGATTCGGCGGCATCCTTCAGGTCGCAATCGGCCATGACGATCACCGGCGCATTTCCACCGAGGTCCATCGCGACCTTCTTGAGTCCCGCATCGCGCGTGATGGCCTCGCCGGTCTGCGGGCCACCGGTAAAGGTCACCATCCGGATCCGCCGGTCGCGCACCAGCGCGGACGCGATATCCGCGCCGCCGTGCACGATCTGTAGCGCGTCGCGCGGCGCCCCGGCTTCCCACAGGACCTCGACGAGCGCCTGTGCGGACAGCGGCGCGAGTAACGAGGGCTTCAGGATGACCGCATTGCCGGTCGCGAGCGCCGGCCCGAGCTTGTGTGCGACGAGGTTCAGCGGGTCGTTGAAGGGCGTAATCGCGAGAATCACGCCCAGCGGCTCCAGCGTGTAGTAGCCGCTGCGATCCTCCGAGCCGGGATACCCGTCGAACGGGATCGTCTCGCCGTTGAGTCGTTTCGCTTCCTCGCCCGACAGGCGCAGCGTGTTCACGCAGCGCGCGACTTCCTTGCGGGCCTGCCGCAGCGGCTTGCCCGCTTCGAGCGAGATCGTGCGTGCGAATGTCTCCGCTTGTGCCTCCACGCTCGAGGCTGCGCGAAACAGGAGGTCGGCCCGCTGGCTGCGCGGCATGGTTGCGGCTGCACGCGCGCCGCCGAGCGCGCGCTCGACGAGGAGCGGTGCCGCATCGGCTCGCGACAGACGAACCTGGCCGACGATCGAGCCGTCATACGGCGACCGCACATCGGCTACGCCGGCTCCCGTGCAGTCGCTCATCACCGCATCGCGCGCGCTCATGCGGCCACCTCGTGCGAGGCCGCGCCAATCCTGTCCGCCAGTTCGATCAGGTCGGAGAGGATCGCGAACGCCGTTTCCTCGCGCCCGGCACCCGGCCCGCTGATCGTCACGCCACCGAGCACGTCGGTGTCGAACGTGATCGCGTTCGTCACGCCGCTCGCGGCCAGCAACGGATGGCCGGCCGGCAGCTTGCGCGGCTCGACGCTCGCGGTCACGGTGCCGTCCGGATGGCGGGTGGCAGAACCGATCAGCCGCCACGACATGCGCTCCGCCGCCGCTGCGCGCACGTCGTCCTCGGTCAATTCCACGATGCCGCGGCACGTCACGTCGCCACGCTCGAGGCCGGCATTCCACAGTGCGTTCGCCAGAATGACGACCTTCAGCTGTACGTCCGAGCCGTTGACGTCGGCCGCCGGGTTCGCCTCCGCATAGCCGCGCTGCTGCGCATCCCGGATCGCCGCCTCGAAGCTCGCGCCGGCCTCGACCTCGCCGAGCACGTAATTCGACGTGCCGTTCAGGATGCCAGCGAAGCCGCGGATGTCGCAGCCGCGCAGCGAGGTCGCGAGCTGCCGCAGCACCGGCGTGCCGCTCATCACCGTGCCCTCGTACATCACACACGCACCCGATTGCGCGGCGATCCGCGCCAGTGCCGGCTGCGCGAGCGCGATCGGCCCCTTGTTAGTCGTGATCACGTGCTTGCCGCATTCGAGCGCGGTACGGCAATGCGACAACGCGGGCTCACCGGTGTTCGGATCGGTAAAGGTCGCCTCGATGACGACATCCACGTGCTCCGACGCGATGGCCTTCAGCACCGCACCGAGACCGACGTCCGGCGACACCAGCGTGCCGGGATCGCGACGCAGCGCTTCGGCATCGACGCCCCGCCGGACGGTTTCGTCGAGGACGTCCAGCGCGATACCGCGAGGATTCGTCGCGATCCCGAGCCGCAGGTCGGCGACCATCGTCACCGATACGTCGAGTCCCGCCGCCCCCAGCATCGCGCGCTTCTTTTTGAGCAGTTCGACCAGTCCCTGATTGACTCCGCCGAAACCGACCAGTGCCAGTTTGAGTTCCATCTCGATCATCTCCTGTTCATTGACTACACGACACAGGTTAGTTATGCGAATCGATTTTCAAATTATGCGTTTCGCCCGATTCTGGTAGTCATCCATTGCGGTTTGTCATGCGGGACCGGCGGATCGCCCGTTCCCGCGCGAAACAGGTACGTCAGGCAGCCGGCGGTTCGTCGTCGCCGTCCTTGTCGACCGGCACGAACAGCCCGACCTTGACCGCACTCAGCACGACATTCGTGTTGATCCGGCGGATCATCGGGTTGCTCTGCATGATCCGCGCGGACAGCCGGTCGTACGCCTCGACGTCGCGTGCGGTGATGATCGCGATCAGGTCGACGGAGCCGGTCACGTAGTAGATCTGCTGGATTTCGTCATGCGCCTTCGACCACTCGCGGAACCTGGCGACAGTCTCGTAGTTTTCGCGTTCGATCTCGATTGCCGCAATGAACGTCATCGGCCTGCCGACCGCAGCGCGATCGACCACCGCGATTTCCGCCGAAATGATCTTTTCGGTACGCATGCGCTTCAGCCGCTTCTGCACGGCCGAGGTGGACAGACCGATCCGTTCGGCAATGGCGTCCGCCGTCGCGGTGCAATCGCGCTGTACGATATTCAGGATCTTGCGGTCGAAGGAGTCGAGTGCGTCGGTCATGGCGTGGCCTGCCGGAGAACGGGTACTTGCGTCAAAGATAAAAAGGGCGGGCCGATCTGAGCCCGACCAGATGCCGGACACGGTCGAACGCGGTAACCAGCGTTTCGCGCCACTGCGCGACTGGCCCGCGGATGCATACGGGTTCGAAATGGATCGTGTCCACACCTGCGGGAATACGGAACGGGCGCTCGATGCCATCGTCCGATTCGGTCACGAGTGCGGTGCCGTCGACTTCGGTCAGGCTCATCAACAGATGGGCGGGTGCAGTCGCACCCAGCAGGTCGCGCAGAGGCGACTCGTTCGCGGACAACTGCTCGAGCAGCGGCAACTCGTACGCGCCGGGCCACCAGGTGTCGTCCTCGTCGAGCCATGGGCCGACGCCCGGCATTCCGACCATCTCGAGGATCCGGTTCGCACCGAGATGCGCATAGGCGCGACACCGGCAGGCCCCATCGGTCGAAGAGCGCGCCAGCCAGCCGCCGACGCTCGGGACAGGGTCCGTCAACACGACGTTCGCAGGCTTCAGTTGGCCGAGCATTTCAGCCGCGCTTGCAGCGGATCGGTGCCCTTCGCAGGACCTCTGTGCGTGATCCGGGACGATGCTGCACACCCACTTGGGACCATCCTGCAAGGCGGCCGGAACGTCGCCGGCCCGGACTTGAGCGGTTCGCCTGCGGGCGTGTTCAACGATGACGATTGGCGTGTCCGGCATATAACTGTCTCGTGCTTGCGGGGCCGCGTCGTAGAGATCCTGGCGCACTTCGTGGATTGGTAACGATGTTGGGGGCTGAGGAAATAATATCGCGGGGATGCGACCAAAAAAATCTCAACAGCCATGAATTTCGACGCAAAGCGTCGAAAAACGTGGACAGCCGGACGTTTGGCATCCATCCGGGGTCTCGGCAGGTCCGGTGACGGGTGCGGGCGGGAAGATGACAACATCCGCGAGCTGGCCACCACGCTCCGCGGGCGCCCGATGGCGCGAGGCAAATCTGCTATCGGCCATGGGGGGCTCATACCGCGAAGCAACCCCGCCGAGCACGGTGATTGCTTGAGCATCGGATCGCCGAGAAAGCCCGCGATCATGAAGGAGACGGGCCCGGCGTCAGTCGCCGATATCGGCTCACGCCGGCTGCCACGCTCAGGTATCCGATGAACGGGGCCTAATGGTAGGCGACCGAACGAACACGCGCAGCGGCGATGAATTGATGCCTTATTCCATTGATTTGCATCGATACGCTGAGCTACACGCCTTCCTGCAGTTGCAGACCCACGATGCCCATGACTACGAGAGCGATGCAGATCAGCCGCCCGACGAAGGCGGGCTCATGGAACCAGACGATGCCGACCAACGCCGTTCCCGCTGCCCCAATGCCTGCCCATACGGCGTAAGCGTCTCCTAGCGGGAGGACGGTCAATGTGAGACTCATTAGCCACACGCTCAGTACGGCCGCCACGATCGATACCCCGCCAGGCAGTACTTTTGTATAGCTCTCAGACAGCTTCATCGTCACGGAGAAGACGACTTCCAGCAAGCCGGAAACTACAACGATCGACCAGGCAGCAAGCGGACTGGAGACGACAAACATGGGCCCCGCCTTCAGGTTGGATGTGGTCGACAGAGCGTATCAAAGTATTTCCTCTCACGGAAATCGGAATCGAAGAAAGCGGCTGACTGGCCAGTCGCGGATGTTATTTTTCACATGACGCCGAACCCGCCAAGAGGCCTCAACTCAAATGCCAATGCCAATGCCATGGACGACCGGGATTCCGGAGTGACAAAGTTAATTTTCTCTACGCCAGTACCTGTTCTTCATGTCGACAATACTCCGCCACGAATTGTCTCCGCCGACCTAGCTTCCCGCTTTCGATCTGCACGAATCATCTCGCTAGCGCGCTCAGCGATCATCAGCGTCGGCGAATTAGTATTGCCAGACGTGATCGTTGGCATGACCGACGCATCGACGACTCGCAAGCCGCTCACGCCGCGCACGCGAAGCCGGGAATCGACGACCGAGCCCGGATCGTCCGCCCTTCCCATCCGGCAGGTTCCAACCGGATGAAAGATGGTTGTTCCGACGTTGCCGGCTGCATACTGCAACTCCTCCTCAGTCTGGAATTGAATGCCGGGCAGTATTTCCTGCGGGCGAAACCGCTCGAGCGCGGGAGCTGCAACAATGCGCCGGGTCAGCCGCAGCGCGTTGGCCGCGACGTGGCGGTCTTCCTGAGTCGACAGATAGTTGGGCGCAATACTCGGTGCCATCAGCGGATCATTCGACGTGATGTGCACGCTACCCCGCGACGACGGCCGCAATTGACAAACGGACGCCGTAAATGCGTCGAACGGATGCAGCGGTTCGCCGAACCGTTCGAGCGACAGCGGCTGCACGTGGTACTGGACGTCGGGGCGCGTCAGCGTTTTATCGTTCGGATCCGACTTCGCAAACACGCCGAGCTGCGATGGCGCCATCGCCATCGGCCCGCTTCTGAACAGTCCGTATTCGAGACCGATCATCAGCTTGCCCCACCAGTGAGCACTGAGCGTGTTCAAGGTCCGCACACCTTCTACCTTGAATGCCATGCGCAATTGCAGATGATCCTGCAGATTCTCGCCGACGCCGCACAGATCTTCCACCACCTCGATTCCAAGCTTCGCGAGACGCTCGGCGTTCCCGACTCCCGACAATTCGAGCAATTGCGGAGAATTGACCGCACCGGCACACAGGATCACTTCACGCTTTGCCTTGGCAATGCGCGGTTCGTCGCCGAGACGAAACTCGATTCCGGCGCAGCGCTTGTTCTCGAACAGGAGTCGTCGGGTCTGCGCGTTCGTCAGAATCGTCAGGTTCCCCCGCTTCGCTACGGGTCGAAGATAACCTTTCGATGCATTCCAGCGAATGCCGTGCTTCTGATTGACGTCGAAATATCCGACGCCGGTGTTGTCGCCGCGATTGAAATCGTCCGTTGCGGGTATGCCGGTCTGCTCAGCGGCTTGCGCGAACGTTTCGAGAATGTCCCATTTCAGCCGCTGCTTTTCTACGCGCCACGGGCCGCCGGCGCCATGAGCATCGCTTGCACCGCCGTGATAGTCCTCGCTCTTCTTGAACGTTTCGAGCACCGAGTCCCATCGCCAGGACGAATCGCCCGTCATTCGCGCCCATCCGTCGTAATCCTCTCGCTGACCGCGCATGTAGATCATGCCGTTGATCGACGAGCACCCACCCAGAACCCGGCCTCTCGGATACGACAGCGCCCTGCCGTTCAATCCCGCCTCGTCACGGGTCTTGTAACGCCAGTCGGTCCGTGCGTTTCCGATGCAATAGAGATACCCCACCGGAATGTGAATCCAGTGGTAGTTGTCCTTCCCGCCCGCCTCGATCAGCAGCACGGATACGTCATCGTCCTCGCTCAAGCGATTCGCGACCGCGCAGCCAGCCGTACCCGCTCCGACCACGATATAGTCGAACTCGCCAACCGATTGCGGCGCGCGGGCTTCGTTGATCTCTCCTGCCGACATCTTGCCTCCTGGATTATTTGCATGACATCTGCGCGTCGTTCCGGACACTTGCCTCCACCAGGGCAGATCCGATCATCGCCGGCGCAGGCAACGTCAGGTCAACACCTGCCTCGCGACGGATCGGGAACGCAACCATTCCATGGTGATCAGCAGCAGACTTGAGAAGACGATGAAAATGGACGCGAGCGCAGCGACCGTGGGCGTGATGTTTTCGCGAATCCCGATGAACATCTGAAGCGGAAGCGTTCCCTGAGTCGGACCGGCGATGAACATCGTGATCACGACGTCGTCCAGCGACGTAGCGAACGCAAACAGCGCGCCGGAAATCACCCCTGGCGCAATGATCGGCAACGTAACGGCAAAAAAAGTTCGTACCGGCGATGCCCCCAGGCTCAGGCTGGCTCGCACATAGTTCTGGTTGAAGCCGGCAAGCGTCGCATTGACCGTGACCACGACGAACGGCGCGGCGATCACCGTATGCCCGAATATCAGTCCGGCATACGTTCCGGCCAGTCCCCATCGTGCAAACAGCAGGTACATCCCGACGCCGGTGACGATGACCGGGACGATCATCGGCGAGATCAGGATGGCGACCAGCAAACCCTTGCCCCTGAACGACGCCTTGTTCAATCCCAATGCCGCCAGCGTTCCGAGGACGGTCGCAACGATCGTCGCGATCGGCGTCACGATGAAGCTGTTTGCGCCGGCACGCGCCCAGTCCGTGGACGTGAACAGATTGTGATACCACCTGAACGAGAATCCGTGTATCGGATAGACGAGAAATGAGTTCTCGTTGAACGAAAGCGGAATGATCGCCAGGATCGGCAAAATCAAAAACAGTAGCACCACGACATTTGCCGATCGCTGTGCGTAATGCCATACGATTTCCGGCGTCGACATGTAGGGCGCGAAACGCGGCACGTGAGTTTTCATGATGCTAAGCCACCTTGATTTCCGAACCGACGATCCTTCGATAGAGTGCGAAGAGCACCAGCGTCACCAGGAGAAGGACCGCACCGAGCGCGCAGGCCATCCCCCAATTCAGGGCCACGTTGGTGAAATACGCGATGTAGTAACTGACCATCTGGTCGCCGGCGCCACCGAGCAGCGCGGGGGTGATGTAGTAGCCCAGCGAGGTAATGAATACCAGCAACCCGCCCGCGCCGACACCGGGAAGCGTCTGCGGCACGTAGACTTTCCAGAATGCCCCGAATGGATGACTGCCGAGAGAAATGGCCGCTTTCGTGTAACTCGAAGGAATCGACTTCATCACGCTGTAGAGCGGCAGGATCATGAATGGCAGCAAGATGTGCGTCATCGCGATCAACACCCCCGTCCGGTTGAACAGGAGCGACAGGGGCGTCGAAATCACCTGCAGCGCCATTAACGCCTTGTTGACGAGGCCCGCCCCCTGGAGAATGACGATCCACGCCGAGATCCGCACGAGAATCGATGTCCAGAACGGCAGAAGCACCAGGATCATGACGAGATTCGCCTTTCGAGCCGGCAGAATCGAGATCCAGTAGGCAAGCGGATAACCCAGCACCAGCGCCGCAAGCGTCACAAGCCCGCTGATCACGAAGGTCCGCATGAACACAGCGCGGTATGCGGACGCGCCGTTCTCGACCGGCACGATGCGGCCGTCCGAGTCCTCACGATAGTCGATCGTGGCAAGGAGATACTGGCTCGTGTAACGGGACGATACGGTCGCGATCGCCTGCCAGTAGCTCGTATCGGCCCAGCGTGGGTCGACTTCGATCAGCCGCTTTTGCATATCCTGCGCGGAAATCGCCACATCGTTATCGGTGAAGGGAAGCGCGCTGGTCGTCTTGTAAAACAACGACCGGAACCCATCCTTCAGGCCGTTCAGCCGACCAGCCGCGGTACCGGTATCGTTGTCTCCACCGTTGCTCTCCACGTCGAGCACCAGTGCACGGTAAGCCTCGGCAGGAACGGGTGACTTGCCATCCCAGTGGCGCAATGCCGAGGTCGTCTTCGGCAATGCGTCGACCACCTCGGGACTTTGGACCGATCGAGAAATCATCGATGCGACCGGCATCACGAACACAAGCAGGATGAACAGAACGAGGGGCGCCACCAGTCCTAACGCCACTACCTCCTTTCGAAACTGAACGGCTCGCAGCGACCGCTTGAGTTGGCGTGTAACCGCCGTCGCCTGGTTGCCGACGTCAACGGACGCCACATTCAGTGCGCGCACCGTCGTCCCGTCTGCGAGCCGAAGCTGGCAGCGGTCGCCGTTCCTTGCAACGACCGTGCCGCTCATCCGATTGTTGTCGCCGATGAAATTCGCGACGAAGAGATTCGTCGGTGATTCGTACAAGCGATCCACGGTATCGAGCTGCTGAATCACGCCCTGGTCGAACACGGCAACACGATCGGACATCGTGAGTGCTTCACTCTGGTCATGCGTGACGTAGACGAAAGTCAGCCCGAGCTCTTCGTGAAGCGCCTTCAGCTCGAGCTGCATGTGTTCGCGCAATTGTTTGTCGAGCGCGCCGAGGGGTTCGTCCATCAGCACGAGCCGAGGGTTGAATACGAGTGCTCGTGCCAGCGCAACGCGCTGCTGCTGACCGCCGGACAGCTGGCTGGGCATCCGTTTGCTCAGCTTATCCATGCCGACCATGTCGAGCGCTCGCTTGACCCTTGCCTCTCGTTCAGATGACGGCATTTTCCGAACCTTGAGCGGGTATTCCAGATTCTGCGCGACCGTAAGATGAGGAAAGAGCGCGTAGTTCTGGAACACCATCCCGATATTGCGTTTATGCGGCGGGATCCGATTCAGCAGCTGGTCATCGAGCCAGATCTCGCCATCGGTTGGATACTCGAATCCTGCGAGCATCATCAGACAGGTCGTCTTTCCTGAGCCGGATGGGCCGAGTAAAGTCAGGAATTCGCCCTTTTGGATTTCAAGGTTGAGATCCTTGACGACTAGCGTCTCGCCGTCGTAAGTTTTTTTGACGTGACGAAAGCTCACAAGAGCCTGGGTCGGATCGTGCATGGCTGTCTCCAATGTAAGAATATTCACATTCCGCCGTAGCCTTGCGCACGTCGGCTGTGTGTCGCGTTGATTCATCCGGCGAACCACCGGCACGACTGTCTCGTCGTCGCGACGTTCGCTTTGCACCGCGCTTCATGCGGGAATGCTCGACTCGTCGCGCGACTCGACAAGACCCGCAACTAGCTGGGCAAATACTCTTCGGACCAGCTATCTCCGATCGCATGTCGGGCAATCAGTGTCTCGATCTCGACATCGCTGTATCCGAACTCGCGCAGGACGGAATACGTCGATGCGCCGAATTTTTCAGCTGGTGCCAAGGCGCGAATCCGGGCATGGCACGGACGAATCGCGAAGGGATCGAGTTGCGTGACACATCGGCCGCTAGGATGATTCGCATAGACGCTGAACGAGTAGCTGCCGTTGTCGATACCGGGACGATCGTCGCTAGGCCGGCTGTTGTGCCGACGCAGATTGACGATGTTGTCCGGCACCGCCGCCGCGATATTGGCGGCCTGCAACCTGATCTGCCAAGACGTGGCGGACGCGGTACCAAGCGCGGACGCGAGGAATGCAGCCGGATCCTTGGCTGTCGCAATTCCGGCCAGACCTTCGACTCGATCCAATTCGTTTAACTCACTTTCGCTGGTGTCCACATAGATCCAGTCGTCCGCGGCCCGGAAGAATCGAGACATCGCGCCGTAGCCGCTCACCTCGCGACCGGACGGCTCGTCAAATGGTGGGCGATTCGCATAGTCGTACGCGAACGGAAGCTGCACCAGATTGCCGAGTGCCGACAGGGAGGTTCTCGCGCGCCCGACTTCGCCTGTTTTCGCCTTGCGGTAAAGCGCGGCAGCCACACCTAGCGCAGCCGCGAATCCGCACATGACATCGATCGTTCCGACATGCGCATGTTCCTCCGGCGTCTCCATGCCGCCGCCGAATCGCACCATGATTCCGGTGCACGCCTGGATCAGATCGTCGTAGCCAAGGTAGTCGGTCCGCGGCCCGCGTCGAGGACCGCCGAAGCAGTCGAGCTGGCAGAAGATCACGCCGGGATTGATGGAACGGAGGCTCGCCTCGTCCAGCCCCAGCGGCTCAAGCTGACGATCCGGGGCATTCATGACGATCACATCGACAGCCCGGGCGAGTCGAGCGAACACCTCGCGTCCATCCGGATGGTTCAGATCGACGAGCACGCTCCGCTTCCCACGCGCCGACGACATCCCGAAGACCACGGTATTCCACGGATCATAATTCGGCACGACGGGGTCGAGTTTGATGACATCGGCGCCAAACCGGCCGAGAAACGACGCCGAATGGGGTCCGGCAATCACGTTCGTCAGGTCGAGCACACGCACCCCGTCGAGCCACCCCTGTGTTGGCGCCCCCGACGGAGCAGGCAGTTCAGTACGCTCCTGCGCATCCAGAATGGTTAACGCATCCCGGAAGGTCACCGGATGGCGGGACGCCGGCGAGAGCATGGATTCGGCACAGTCTTCAAGCCACGCGACCGGCCCGGGCTGTTTCATCACACCATATTCGAGATCGTCGACATTCACGACCAGGCCGGCAGTATTCGCGTGGTCGTCATGCAGCCACTCCCGCGTGGTCCGGTGTGCCGCTCCAGGGAAACCTCCTTCACCGAAAATCTTTTCCCATTCGGCTGCTGTTTTCGTACGAAAAACTTCCTTCATACGCGCGGAAATGCGCTTCGCCCACTCTTCAGGTAACGGATAAACCCCTAGCGACGCGTTCCCTTCCCATTCGGAAATCGGCAGGTACGGATCATCGACCCGTGGCAAACCGGCCTCCAGCATTTCCTCGTACAGTCCCATCGCCTGCAGACAGCGGCGTGCGTGCGAGCGATGTGACGGGCATACCGTATAAAACTTGCGGCCGTCGGCACACTCGTAGGTCCGGTAGAACGGATCCAGATATTCCTGCAGCGCTTCGTACGACAGATCCATCGGTAGATTGTTGGAGCGCCGCCGCTCGATTTCCTTTTCGCGCAGGGTCTTGTATCGCTCGGGGTAGTTCTCGATATGGATCGAGTTGTAGGAGAGCCCCTCCATCACAGCCGACGCCAGCGGGACCTCGATTTCATCTCCCATGCCGGTTCGTTGCCGTGCCTGCAACGCAAGCGCAACAGCCGAGACGGCCAGCATGGTGCCGTAGGCAGACGCGAGCGGCAACGGCGAGAAACTCGGGTTGATGCCCATCAGCACGCGGTTCTGCCCCATGTCCGTAAAAACGCCCGAAGCTGCCGCGATGATCGGCTCGAACGCGCGCCATTCGCGACGTAACTGGTCGTTGCTGGCAAAGCCGGGCATCGAGAGCGTGATTAGCTCCGGGCGTGCTTCACGCAACTTCGCGAAATCAAGGCCCAACCGCGCCATCACGCCCGGCCGGAAGTTCTCGATGACAACGTCCGCGCGGCGGATCAGATCTTTGGCTTCTTCCAGGCCTTTGTCGGTCTTCAGATCGATCTGCAGGCAATGCTTGCCGCGGTTGAGCACCGCATTGGCCGGGCTATCCCAAAGCGGCCCGGCTGGAGGATCGACGTGAACGACGGTCGCACCAAGATCCGCGAGGATCATCGCGACGGCTGGCCCCGCAATGTACTGGCCGAAATCGATGACTTTCACACCGCTGAACGGCAATTGATTGCTCTTTCCCATAATCCGCCGAGTCGCCTCCAGACTGGCCGCATCGCGCGACCGTCGATCATCATGTTGTGGACAATCCCCGTCACCGCCGGCCGTCCGCGTCGAGTCGCGGGTGGATGACTGTCAAACGGGATGGAAGCAACTTTCGGTGAGAAGCCGTGGCGGGTAAAGCAATAAAAAAAACGAGGATGGGTACGTTTTTTTTATGAATCGAGCAAATGATGGGCCGGTCGGAGATCGCGTCTCGGCAACGGGACTCGCATACCACGTGCGAGATCAGAATCTCGCGTGTGCCCCCTGAACCTGTGCACTGAGCCATTCGACGAACGCAGCCGCATGAGGATTGACGATGTTGTGCGGGGAATAGACGAGGTAGAACGCCTCACTGGTTGGAAGGCGTGGTTTCAGTGGCGCGATCAACTGGCCGGAGATCAGCATGTGCTCGACGAGGGACGACCTTGCAAGCGCAACGCCCTGACCGAGTTCAGCCGCCTTCAGGGCCGAAATCAGCGTGTCGAATTGCATTCCCTTCGACGAATCGACCTTCGACGCACCCGCTTTTTTGAGCCAGTATCCCCAACCTTCCTCGTAGCCGAGCACATGGAGAAGTTCGAAATGCGCGAGGTCCTTCGGCACCGAAAGCGGCGCTTTGGGAGACAGCAACCCGGGAGCACAGACCGGCAGCAGCGTGTCCCAGGTCAGTCGCTCAGCACGCAACCCCGTCCATTTCCCGTGCCCGTAGCGGATCTCCAGATCAGCTTCGACATCGGTGACGCTGCTATCGCCTCCCCAGATATTGCTCGTAATGCGTAGATTGACGTTCGGATACCGCTTGCGAAAGTCCGGTATGCGCCATGCGAGCCAATGCGTGAAAAACACCAGACTCACTCGCACCGTCAACACCTTCAGATGCCCTTGCCCGAAAATCTCGTCGGTGGCGGCAGCAAGCCGCTCTATCGCTTCATGCACGACTGGCAGGTAGGCGAGTCCGGCCTCGGTCAACTCGATGCCTCGCGGCAGGCGCTTGAATAACGCCGTACCGAGCTGAGCTTCAAGTCCTTTCACCTGCTGGCTGATCGCGGCCTGGGTCAGATTCAACTCGGTCGCCGCGTGTGTGAAACTCAGGTGCCGGGCTGACGATTCGAATGCACGTAGCCAATTGAGCGGTGGAAGTCGTTTCATCGTGCGAATCGTTGCAACAGATCGGGTGGGCAAACGAGAATACCGGCATTCTATTGCACCGATGCGATCAGAATCAGTCGCTGGGCGCCGCTGCGGATGTCGAGAGGCGACGACAAGCTAGTCTAGTCGCAAGCGCGACATCATTTGAGGGGTCGGCAATCCACATCGATCGCATTCCGGGCGCCAAGAATCGGGCGCCGCAGTGTCATCAGCATTGAGCCCGCTCTCGATCATCTTGATCGCGGAGAACGCCACCGACGTGCAACGCGATATCGACGCTCGTCTGGAACAACCGGTTGAAGCGGACCGGTTGCGGCGAATCGCTCCCACTCATATCGAAGGTATCAACTTGCGCAGCACCTTCAATTTCCCAGTGCCGCTCTATCCGAAGCGGATCCTGCCAAGTACCGCGGCCGACAACGCCATCGCATCAACAAGCCACCGAGCTTAACAAGGTGGCCGTTCGGGCCAAGTTGCACAGCTGGCGATGGTGGAATTTCGAGCCGACACTACCAACTGACAACGGCCAGCGACCTCCAAGCGAGGGGTAGACAGTATCGCTTTGATTTATATAGGTATTTATTTGGGGTCGCAAGGCAAGGCCTTACTGGGCTTAAAGGCGATTGACCGGAAAAATGGGTGGAAATCAAGGGCACCCCGCACAAAGATACCGTTGAACGGCCCGCCCGACCACGTCCGCATGCAGCGCCTCCTCGGTCACCAAATCGGCGGTCGGCCGAGCATCGCCGGAGAAGGCTCTAGCGTGACCGGCTTCGCGCCGGTGCGCACCGCGTCGATCAGCCGACACGCCAACGGCGGGTTCAGACGAGGCTAGAAATCAGGTGACACCCGCAGGTGGCGCGGTGGCCGTGTCGAGCGATCGGAACACCACCATCCGTCATCGACGCGTCGCCTTCCTCGATGATGTTCGGCGAGATATCGGGATGCTGGGGGCACGACACATGATCGCCCTTGCGGGCGACGTAGCGGCCGTCGAAGCGCATTGTCGTGGAACCAGTTTCGACCTTGCCTCCGTGGTCGGTGTTGTCACCGACGCGAATTAAATTCATCATATCAACCGGCTATTTCGCGAGAAGCGTTTTCAAATAATCAACTCGCTGCTTCGTGATCGTGACGAGACAGTCTTTCGTAATTAGACCGGGGCCGACACCTTGAGATTGCGAGGCCTCCGCCGCAATATAACCATTACACTGCTTCTCCCTATAGTTAAGCCACGCCTTCTGCGACTGCTCAAATTCATCCTTGTATTGCGTGGATGCGTATATTTTCTGGTAAATAGAGTTAAGTTCTTTTTTTGATTTATCCAAGGCGCGCTCAGCGCAAGATAAATCACTATACACATTCCCACCACCAATGCACGCATCGGCAAACGAACTCAGAGGAAGCAACATCAAAGATATGAAAATGATTTTCTTCATAAAACTCTCAATAGATCAGTGATTGTATGAATCAGGGAGCTCGATGGAATAGGGCTCTGGCCTAGAAGGCATTAGTCCCTGCGTTGTTCCATGCACGTGAACCGCGCGCCCCTTTCCATACCGATAACCAGTAATGCTTGCTTGATGGATGACATCCTCAACCCATACTCTAGTTGCGTCCGAAGCTTCATCTAACGCATATGGATTTGCGTAACTAAGGTTATTTCCAACTAGGGAATCCCCTCCATTAGCCCGATCTTGTAAATGAGCGATAACCAAGGATCTTACTCTCGGAGAAACGCGGCTCTCGGGCACATTTTGCACACTTCCATAAGCACTCGCCCTCGGGGCATTAATATCCGAAAATTGCCACCTCTCATTAATTACCCCTCTAATTGTGCTCCAATTTTTTAGACCAGTCATCCGGCGATTTAAAATCGTATCAACAACCGCGCCGGCTTGTTTTCCCAAATCGTCATCATCCAAGCTCAACGCAACCTCAGTTGCCGTAACTTTAATTAGGTCATCGACATCCTGCTCAGACAATCGAAGCATTTTTCCAACAACTTCCGAGTTAATGAAATTGCCGATAATCCCGATCGGATGGAAATGCCATGGACTCGGCTCATTCGGGAAGCCATCTACCTTTTTTTCGGCGACCTGCTCCCACCACTGCAATTTTCCGATCCGTTCGATCTCGGCCTTCCACAGCCACAGCAGTTTCTTCATGAGTGGCGACAACGCCTCCCACTTACCTATGCCGCCACCCCATTCGCTTTCGCAGCGTACTACGAGATGGGAGAGGGCGGTCTCAAGAATCAAGTGCAACGTTTAGCTAAGCCGGCTGCGGCCAGTTCCATGGCCATAGCCTCTTCCGGCGTTTTCCAATTCAGGGTTTGGCGAGGACGGCCATTCATCAATTTGGCGATGTCGTTCAACTGCATCTGTGTGACCCCAGACAGATCCATGCCCTTGGGCAGGAACTGGCGCAGCAGGCCATTGGTGTTCTCGTTGCTACCGCGTTGCCAAGGGGCATAGGGATCGGCAAACCAGATGTCCAGGTTCAGTCGCTCGGCCAGTTCTACATGACACGTCATTTCCGATCCGCGATCGTAGGTCAGGCTCTCGCGCAGAAAGGCCGGCACCTTTTTCATCTGGCGCGTGAAGCCTTCCAGCGCATCCTGGGCCGTGCAACCGTCCATCCGGCACAGCACCACGAAGCGCGTTTTGCGCTCGACCAGCGTGCCGACGCAGGAACGATTAAAGGCGCCCTTGATCAGGTCGCCCTCCCAATGACCCGGCCACTTTCGTGTTTCGATCTCTTCGGGACGATGGATGATGCGCAGTTCTTCCGGCACAAAGCTCTTGCGGGCCAGCGTCTTGCGCGTGTTGCCGCGCGCCGGCTTTTCCTGGCGAAGCGCTTCGATCATCGCCTGCTTCAAGCCACCGCGCGGGTGGGTATAAATCGACGCGTAGATCGTTTCGTGACTGACGCGTTGTTCCAGATTCTCGGGGTGCATGTCGCGAAGTCTGGCAGCAATTTGCTGTGGCGACCAGCGCCGATAAACCAGATCGTGATGCACCTGCCAGTACAACGCGTTTCCAGCCGCCAGCTTTCGTGGCCGCCGACTTCGTTCACGTCGCCTGCGATATCCCTGGGCCACCGCCGTGGCGTCATAACGGCACGACGACTCCCCGAGGTTGCGCGTCAGTTCGCGCGCAATGGTCGACGCACTGCGATTGAGCAGCCGGCCTATCGCTCGGACGCTTGTATTTCTGGCCCGCTCGATCATGATGGCCGCGCGCTCTTCGGCACTCAAATGCTTGTATTTCGTCATCACAACACCCTACCTCATGACGGGTGTTGCACTTGAAACTAGACTCTAAGAGGCCCGTATCGCTCGCCGCGACGAGGAAAGCAGTGAGCGGCTCGGGCGACATCGATGGGTCGTCGAGCGCACGCATGCATGGTTTGCGGGTTTCGGAAAACTTCGTATTTGCTTCGAGCGCCGACTCTATATTCAAGTCGCGCTTCTCTTCCCGGCCACCGCCGTCATCTGCTCGCGCTTCGTGGGTGACTTGTGCTAGCGACTCGTAATTGCCGCTCACGACGCGCCAGACCGACTGCCTCCGGCATTTTGAATATCCCATGCGTCAAAAAAGTTGACAGGATTGGGTATAGTTACGCATCCGCCCCACGTAACGAGATCGCAACATTCCAAATGGGCTCTATCGCTCGCCGCCGGCCGGAAAATAACGGACGAACCTGTTTTTTCGTCTTCCAGAATAACTAAACTCTTCCGATTATCGAGGGACTATGGATTTGCTGGCGGCCATGCGAATATTCGTGCGGGTTGTCGAGCGTGGCAATTTATCGAGGGCCGCGAAAGATCTCGGTCTGGGCCAACCTACCGTTAGCGACCGCGTCGATCGGCTCGAGCGGTTTCTCGGCGTCAAATTGCTGCTCCGGAACACGCGTGCGGTGTCGTGCACCGATGAAGGCATTCTGTTCTATCAGCGAAGCAAGATCGTGCTCGACGCGGCCGACGAGGCGCGGGCCGTCGTCACGCTGGGCAACAAGATCGTGCGTGGGCGCATTCGCATTGCCGCGCCACATGGCTTGGGCGACGTCGTGCTGCCGGAAATCCTCGCGGTAATCCGCGAACATAATCCGCAGCTCTATATCGATCTCGTCCTGAATGACGAAATCACCGACCCCGTCACCGAGGGCGTCGATATTTCATTGCGGCTCGGCCAGATCGGCGATGGCAATTTCGTCGCGCGTCGATTGGGTTACGTACGACGCGTACTGGTCGCGTCGCCGCTTTATATCGAAAAGCACGGGCTGCCGGAGGAACCGACCGACATCGTCGGGCACCCATTCATTCGCGTCACGGGGCTCTTCAACGACGGCCAGCTTCGCCTGATGAGCCCGTCGAAATCGGTGCGGCCGACGCCGATCAACGTGGTCATCAGCACCAGCCACTGGCGGCCGGTCTACGAGCTACTGTTGAACGGCGCGGGTATCGGCGTCCTTCAGGAACACGTCTGCATCGACGCCCTGGAATCCGGCCGGCTCGTCAGGCTGCTGCCGGATTACACGGTACCGGGATTCGACCTGCATGCGCTGCTGCCGGTCACGCGGCCCGTCCCTTCGAAGACACAGGTCGTGGTGAAGATCATCGAGGAGTATCTGCCACAGGCGATGGCGCGGGCTGCGGACGGCGCGCTCGACATGTAGCGTGCCGCGCCGGATCGATCGGCAGCACATCGCGCGCGGCAGGCAGGCGACGGCACCGACCGCGATTCCGCCGGGCGGATGCCGCAACAAGGACGGTCAGGTGAGCTGACGACATCAAAACGGAGCAAGAGCCGATGCAGCATGTACAGGCCGGCTACGCCGGCGCCGACGATGACCATATCGAATGCGGCGTCCTCGTCTCTTGATGCGATATTCACCATGTCAGTCCTTCAATATGAACGTGTTGCTGGATTGATCGGGTACTTCCGTTTCGATACAGGGAGAGCATGCGCCGGCCTGGAATCCGGCTGGCGCCCGGGCGGCATCGCGGCAGCGATGCGCGCGCCGGGAGAAGACACATCAGTCGTAGGCGCGGGAGCCGACGGACACGGTCGGCGCGGACCACTTTCGGCCATACGCCAGCATCATCACGAAGCTGAGGACGAAACTCAGGCCGCCGACCATCAGCAGGCCGAGCTCGCCGAGCACGGGCAACAGGTTGGTGAGGAAGCCCGTCACGACCCAGGCAATCGCCATCACGGAGCCGGCGACGCCGAGCGCCCAGCCCTGGCGATCCTCGGCCACCGCATCCGAATACGCGGTGTACATGGTGGTGTATGCAACCATGTCGAAGCAGCCGACCACCATGCCGAGCACCCAGAGCGTGTTTTCGTGCGGAAACAGCGCCGACAGCACTTGCCCGATGCCCGCGATCAGCAGGCCCGTCTTCGCGATGTCGACCACGCTCCAGATTTTCAGCATCAGCCGCACGATCACCATCAGCCCGAACACGAAGGACAGGCCGATCAGGCCGCTGAACAGGCCGAGCTGCGAGCTCGTGTACTGGAATTTCGTCTGCAGCACCAGCATGATCGTCTGCAGATACAGCCCGTAGCCGACCTGCATCAGGAAGAACACGATCGACAGGAACGCGATGCGGCGGTGCGTGCCGGCCTGATAGATGATCCGCAGCGGCATCAGCAGGTCCACACGCGTGTTGCCGGTCGGCGCGACCGCGTTGCGATATGACCAGAACGTCCAGAGCCCGCAGACGACCGACAGCGCGGCGACCAACAGGAACGGCGTGCCGTAGTTGAAGAACGGTGCGATCGTGCGGTCCGACGTGACGCCGCCGAGCACGGGGCCGACGATGACGCCCGCGCTGAACGCGATCGACATGATGCTCATGTTGTACGCCTTGGTTTCCGGCGTGCTCATGTCCGTGATCGCGGCCTGCGCGATCCCTTGGCAACCGGCCATCAGGCCGCTCAGGCCGCGTCCGACCAGCAACAGCGCGATACTCGGCAGCAGCGCGCCGAGCGCCATCAGGAAGTAGCTGAGAGCCAGGCCGAACACGCACAGCAGCATGATCTTCCGCCGGCCGTAGCCGTCGGACAGCTCACCCATCAGCGAGGAGCCGAAGAACATGCAGAACGGATAGACACCGTACCCGAGCCCCAGGTAGAAATTGCGGAGTTGCGGACTCGTATCGGCCCCGATGATGCCGGATTGGGGATCGGAGAAGATCGCCGCCATGATCGGGTACACGAGCCCGAACCCCATCGCGTCGATCGCAATGGCGAGCAGGCATGGACCCAGTAGTTTGATATTGAGTTTGGACATGTATGGCCTCGGTAGTAACGTGACAGCTACAGTAGTCGAAGGCCGGATTTGCGAGTAGAGACGTATCTGCAATAGAAATTATCGTAGTTACTGATAACCGACGACTTCCTTTCGGAAATGTAAGGAATGGCTGATGGCGGCGGGTTTGCGGCCCGGCCGGGCGTTGGTGCACGGACGGGAATTCAATAGGACGACGTAATAGATGGACAGATCGACGAAGACTTTCCGGGACTCTGTCGCAATAGGGACGGCCGGCGATGCGGGGTGTCGGGATGCTTATTGACGACTACGCGACGGTGCCTGCCGCCCTGAAGCCGTTCGAATCCGCGTCTTACCCCCGCAGCCGCCGGTGCCATTACACCGCCCCATCCCCGGCTCCTTTACGCCGCCCATCGACACGCCGAGCTGGCAACGCGGCGAGCCCGCGCACCGCCGCCGCGTTCTCGGCGCCATCCTCGCTGCGGCCGGCGATCTCGTCCAGCGCCCGGTTGTTGGTGTTCGGCCCGAACACCCCTATCGACACCATCACGATCAGCATGCTGCCGCCGATCAGCACGAACACCGCGGACACCCCGGCGCGCTCGAGCAGCAGCGCGACGATGAAACTGCTCGCGATTCCCGTCAAGCGGCCGATCGAATGCACGAAACCGAGCGCGCGCCCGCGGATCTCGGTCGGAAACACTTCCGACTGATACGCGGTGCCGTTGCTCGCGAGCACCGTGTTGGACAGCGTGACGAGCAGGCCGAACGCAATCACGAACGGCGCCTGCGCCGACATCGCGAACGCGGTGCCGAACAGCCCGACGCCGAACGCCGACGCGACGATCAGCCACTTGCGCTCGATCCGGTCGGCGAGCAGGCCGGCGACGAACGGCGACACCGGATACGCGAAAGCGATCACGAACGCATACCAGAGGCTCTTCGTGACGGTCGCGCCCTGCGCGGCGAGCAGCGTCGGCAGCCACTGGCTGAAGCCGAAGAAGCCGATGCTCAGGAATGCATTGAACACGATCAGCATCGCCGTGCGGCCGCGATGCTGCGCATCCCACATCGACGGCGCGCGCCGTGCGGCCGGCGTTGCGACGGCCGGCATCCGGACCGCGGGCAGCGGCCGGCCGGATTCCCGCTCGACCGCCTGCTCGAGCCGCTGCAGCACGGCTTCGGCCTCGGCCTCGCGGCCGGTGCGGGCGAGCCAGCGCGGCGACTCCGGCAGCCGCGACTGCAGCCACCAGACGACGACCGCGCCGCTGCCGCCGAGCAGCACGACCCAGCGCCACCCGGACATGCCCAGCGGATCGTGCGGCATCCACAGCCACGACACCAGCGCGAGCACGGGCATCGCGAGATAGCCGACCGCGAAGCACAGCGCGAACGCACGGCCGCGCACGGCCTTCGGCACCAGCTCGGTCAGGAACGCGCCGATCGTGATCAGCTCCGCGCCGACGCCGCAGCCCGCGATGAAGCGGCACACGAGAATGCCGAGCGCATGCGTCTGCACGCACATCGCAAGGCTCGCCGCCGTGTAGAGCAGCAGCGCGCCGGTGAACAGCGCGCGCCGCCCGAAGCGGTCCGCGAGGCGCGACACGAACATCTCGCCGACGAACAATCCGGCGAACGTCGCCGCACCGAGCGCGCCCTGGTCCGACATGCCGAGCACGCCGTGCGAGCCCGCGTGAAAGATGCCGTCGCGAATCAGCCCCGGCGGCAGGTAGGTCATCTGGAACAGGTCGTAGACCTCGAAAAACCCGCCGACGCTCAGGAACAGCACGAGCATCCAGATGCTGGCCGTCGCGGGCAGGCGGTCGATGCGCGCGGCAATCGACGCCGCATGGGAATGGGACATGGCGACTCCTCGATGATCCGCCCGCGCAGCGTGCACGAAGCGGCGGACAAGGCGCCGGCGCGGCGTGCGCGCGGCGCCGGCGTTCAGACGGTGGCAACCGGATTGACCGGCGATCCGACGAGCCCGCGCAGGTGCAGCGGCGGCGCGGTCAGCAGGAAACGGTTACGCCGGTGCGCGCGCAACCAGTCGGCGAGCGGCGTCAGGTGCCACAGCTCGCCGAGATGAATGCCGAGCTTGAACAGGCACAGCTCGTGCAGCGGCATCAGCGCGCCGGGCCGCTCGCGCGCCGACGGATGGCGCGGGCGCTCCTCCACCGCGTGGTTGTCCGCCGCGAGCGCGGCGAGCCCCGATGCGTCGATCCATTCGAGCAGGCGCGGGTCGTTGCCGTCGAGCACGCAGCACACGTCCGGCGCGCCGGGCTCGCCGCGCGCGTCGGCGTCGAGCAGGCGATCGGCGAAGCCCGTATGCACGCACACGATGTCGCCGCGCTCGACGACCACGTCGTCCTCGCGCAGCACCGCCATCCATTCCGCGTAGCCGATCTTGCGCCGCTCGTCGCCGAAGTGGCGGCGCAGGTCGACCAGCACGCCGCGCCCCTGCACGCCGGTTTGCGCCATCACCTCGATGCCGAGTGCGCGCGCACCGCCGCGCGGCGCGCCCGCTTCGGGCACCTGGATGTGCTCGTCCATCCGGTAGCCGTTGTAGAACACGCGGGATCGCTCGCCGTCGCCCGCCGGATCGAACAGCGAGCCGACGTGCGACAGCGCATCCCATTGCGTCGAGAACTGCGAGTGCATGCAGAACGAATCGTCGCAGACCACGTCGGTTGCGTTGGCAACCTGTTCGTCCGCCCGATAGCCGAAGTACGGCTTGTCGCCGAGCAGCGCCGGCATGATCGCCGGCGGCCGGCGCCGCGCGTTCAGCCCGCCGCCGCGCGGCACGTCGAGCGGCAGGCTCAGCGAAAACACGCGGCCTTCGCGCACCTCCGCAACGCCGCGCAGCACCGCGTCGGCCGTCAGCCAGTTCAAGCGCCCTTTCTGATCGTCCGGGCCGAAATCCCCCCAGTTCGAGCCGGGCGGCCGATGGGTCCAGCGTGGCTTCATGGCGTCTCCTCCATGCAATGTCCAGGGTGCGGCGGCCGTCGATCGCGGCCGCGTCGCACGTCGCGCCTAGCGCGTGCGGATCACGCCCAGCCCGGCGAGCCGCTCGTATTCGCGTTCGCCGAGCAGCGGCAGCAGGATCTCGCGATTGTTCTCGCCGAGCGCGGGCGCCGGCCGGCGGAACGTGCCGGGCGTGGCCGACAGGCGCGGCGTGATGTTGTGCATCGGCAGGCTGCCGACGTCGTCGTCCGGCAGCTCGACGAGCGCTTCTCGCTCGATCACATAGTGATCCTGAACGATTTGCGCGATGTCCTGGATCGGCCCGACCGTCACGCCGGCATCCTCGAAGAACGCGAGATTGGCGTCGAGATCGCGCGCGGCGATGAATTCGCCGACGATCGCATCGAGCGCGTCCGCGTGCTGCACGCGCTGCACGTTGGTCGTGTAGCGCGGATCGTCGATCAGGTCCGCGCGGCCGATCGCGCGGAACAGGCGCTCGGCCATCGCCTGCGTCGAGCTCGACAGGCACAGCCACTTGCCGTCGCGGGTCCGATACGCGTTGCGCGGCGCGGTGTTCGACGAGCGGCTGCCGGTGCGCGCCTTGATCTCGCCGGTCATCACGTAGTTCGCGGCGGCCGGCCCTAGGATCGACAGCAGCGGCTCGAACAGCGACACGTCGATCACCTGCCCCGCCGCGCCGTGCGCGTCGCGCGCATGCAGCGCGACCAGCACGGCGATTGCGCCGGACAGCCCGGCCGTCATGTCGCCGAGGAACATCGGCGGCAGCACCGGCTCGCGATCGGCGAAGCCGTTGATCGCCGCGAACCCCGCGTACCCTTCCGCGAGCGTGCCGAAGCCCGGCTTGTGGCGGTACGGCCCCGTCTGCCCCCAGCCGGAAATCCGCGCGATCACCAGTTCCGGCCGGATCGCGAGCAGGTCGTCCGGGCCGAGCCCCATCTTCTCGGCGACACCGGGCTTGAAGCTCTCGACGAACACGTCCGCGTCGCGCGCCAGCCGGCGGACGATGTCGATCCCCTCGGGCGCGCGCAGGTCGACGCACACGCTGCGCTTGTTGCGCCCGTACACCTTCCAGTTCGTGCTGATCCCGCCCGCGCCGACCGCGCGCAGCGTATCGCCGCGCTCGCTCTCGACCTTCACGACGTCCGCGCCGAAATCGGCGAGCTGCACGCTCAGCATGTTGCCCGCCATCAGGCGCGACAGGTCGACGACGCGCACGCCCGCGAGCGGCCCCTGCGCGCCGGCGTCGAACGGTTTCGGATGGATCGGGCCGGTGGACGCGCGACGGCGCGCGCCGGTCGCGTGAGCGGCCTGCGGGTCGGGAACGAACATGCTTGTCTCCTGGTTGGTGTGTGTGTCGTTCGATGCGGACTTCGAAGTGCGCGCGCTCGGCCGCGCACCGCGTTACTCGAGCAGCACGCCGAGCTGGTCGGCCGCGCGGAACGCCGCGCCCGCGGCGGGCAGATCGCCGCCCAGCGCATGCGTCAGCTCGGCTGCGGCCGCCTGCACGCGCGGCAGGTAGTCGGCCAGCACCTTCTTGTTGAAGCGATAGCGCGGCACGCCGAGCGAGATCGCGCCGCTCAGCACGCGGCCGACGCCGAACGCCGGGCATGCGATCGCCGCGCTTTCCGGGTCGCGCTCGGCGATCGACACCGCGTAGCCCTGCTCGGCCGTCTTCTCGTAGTCGCCGCCGCGCGTGCCGCTGAACGCGAGCAGCACGCGCCCGGCCGCACCGACGTCGAGCGGGAAGCGGTCGCCCTCGCGCAGGTGCGTGCGCACCGAGCGCTGCGCCTGGATGCGGAACAGGCACACGCGCTGGTCGCCTTCGCGCACGTAGAACGCGGCCGTCTCGCCGGTTTCCGCCGACAGCTTCGACAGGATCGGCATCACGTACTCGCGCAGCTGGAACGACTCGCGATACATCATCCCGAGCTGGAACACGGCGGGCCCCAGCACGTAGCGCCCGTCCGGCAGGCGCTTGATGAAGCGGAACTGCTCGAGCGACTCGAACATCCGCAACAGCGTGCTCATGTTGAGCCCCGTCTCCTCGCTGACCTGCGCGAGCATCAGCCCGCCGGGCGCGTTGCCGAACGCCAGCAGCGCCGTCAGCGCGCGGTTGACCGCGGCCACGCCGCCCTCTGCGGGATTGCTTGTCTCCACCTTGTTCATGTCCACCTCGTGCGAGACCGGCAGAGTCGTGCCGCGTCGCGGCTGCCGGCATCAAAAAATGAAAGTCACTTTCATTATACGCAGATCATCGATGACATCAACATGAATCCGCGCGGCTTCGGTCGCTCATCTTCTTGAAACAGCCTTTGAAACTAGGCGTTAACGATAATCTTGACGAATGCCCTCATCCATCACAAAAATGAAAGTGACTTTCATTTTTAGAGATCAACGATGAATTCGTCGCCTCAATCCGTCTGGTCCTCGCTGCTGTACGTCCCCGCCCACGTCCCCCGTTTCGTCGCATCGGCCGCCGAGAGCGACGCCGATGCGCTGATCCTCGACCTCGAGGACAGCGTCCCGCCCGCGTGCAAGGAGGCCGCCCGCGACGGGCTGGCCGACGCCGTGCCGGCGCTGCGCGCGCCGGGCCGCGACGTGCTGGTGCGCGCCAACGGCCCGCTCGACCTGCTGGTGCCCGACCTGCGCGCGGCCGTCCGGGCCGGCGTGGACGGCGTCGTGCTGCCGAAGGTGCGCGGCGGCTCGCACGTCGAGGCGATCGACGAACTGCTGGCCGCGCTCGAAGAGGAAACCGGCGCGCCGCCCGGCGGCACGCGAATCGTCGCGATCGTCGAGACGCCGCGCGCGTTCCAGGCGATGGACCGGATCGCGCGGGCATCGCCGCGCGTCGTCGCGATGATGCTGGGCGGCGGCGACTTCGCGCTGAACTGCGAAAGCGGCGCGAGCGCCGACGTGCTGCGCGTGCCGAAGCAGCTGCTGATCATCGCCGCGCGCGCCGCCGGCATCCTGCCGCTCGGCCTCATCGGCGGCCTCGACGAGCTGCGCGATCTCGACGCGTTCGAGCGCCTCGCGCGCGCGTCCGCGGAACTCGGCTATGCGGGCGCGACCTGCATCCATCCACGGCAGGTCGGCGCGCTCAACCGCGCGTTCCGGCCCGACGACGACGCGGTGCGCGACGCGAACGCGGTGCTGGCCGCCTACGACGACGCGCGCGCGAACGGGCGCGGCGCGCTGCGCGTCGACGGCAGGATGGTCGACGCACCCGGCGTCGCCCGCGCGAAGCGTGTGCTCGCGCGTCACGCGGCCGTGCAGGCGCGTGCCGACGGCGTGCCCCGGTGATGCGCGCGCCGCCCTTCATCGCCGTGCTTCATCCCTGCGCACGCGCGCGTCGCGCGGTGCACGCGTGCGTTCCACCGCGCCGCTGCCCGTTCGCTGCCCGGCCCGGATAGCGTCGCCCCGCAGCACCGCCGCGCCGCTCGACCGGTGCGGCGCCGCATTCAAATAAATAACAAACCCTGGAAGGAGACAAGCCATGGGCAAGCGGATGTCCGCACTGTGCGGACTGGGCCTCGTATCGGCCGGCGCCTGCGCGCAGAGCACGATCACGCTGTACGGCGTGGCCGACATCTATACGGAATTCCTCACCCACCAGGCCGCGCCCGGCGACAAGTCGTCGGCATCGCTCGTGCGGCTGGCGTCGGGCGGCAAGAGCGGCTCGCGCTGGGGCCTGAAGGGCGTCGAGGAGCTCGGCGGCGGCTGGCAGGCCGCGTTCCGGCTCGAAAGCGGCATCAACCTGAACAACGGCACCGGCACCGGCGCGGGCGGCTTCGACCGCTCCGCGTGGGTCGGGCTGCAGCACGAACGCTGGGGCGCGCTGCGGCTCGGCCACCAGTACTCGACGCTGTTCGACGTGATGGAGCGCTATTCGCCGACGGGGGCGTACTCGACGTTGTACGAGCCGGCCGGCGCGATCGTCGGCGTCAACTTCCGCGAGAACAACGTCGCCAAGTACCTGGCGAAGATCGGCTCGCTGACGCTCGAAACGCACTATTCGTTCGGCGGCACGCCCGGCGCGTTCCAGTCGAACGCCGCCTACGGTGCCGGCTTCGACTATGCCGGCGGCGCGTTCTCGTTCGCCGCGGCGTTCGACAACGTCAACACGCCGCAGCCGGGCGGCTTCGCGCATTTCCGCCGCTACGCCGCCGCCGCGATCGTGTCCGTCGACCGCGCGCAGCTGCTGGCCGGCGTCACGCACGGCCAGAGCGGCGTCGCCGCGCCGTCGGTCGTGACGAACTACACGTTCTGGTGGGCCGGCGTGCGCTACATGATCACCCCTTACCTGCAGGCGATCGGCGCGTTCTATTACGAGGACATCCGCGCGCAGAATCCGCCGAACGCGCAGGCGCCCGCGCCGCACCCGGCCAACCCGCAGCAGGTCACGTTGCAGCTGAACTACTTGCTGTCGAAAGCCGTCACGCTGTACCTGGCGGCCGGCTACGCGCGCCGCGCCGCGCTCGATTTCGACAATTACAACTACAACTTCCTCCACTACACGCTGGCCGCCGACCGCGCGAGCAGCGCGGGCGCGGCGCTCGGCCTGCGCAAGCTGTTCTGAGCCCGCCTCTCCCCCCGTTTCAGGAACCTTCGGAGCAACTGATGAACCGCCGCCACTTCCTTTCCACGCTGACCGGCGCGGCGCTCGCGCTGCCGCTCGCCCATGCCCGCGCCGGCGCCCTGCCGGCCGCCGGCGCAACCGCCGACCGCCCGGATCTCGCGCAACAGCTCGCCGACTACGCGGCCGGGCTGCAGTATCGCGACCTCGACGCCGAGACCATCGAGACGATCAAGGCGCACCTGATCGACGCGCTCGGCTGCGCGATCGCCGCACACGACGAACGCCCGGTGCGGATCGCGCGCGACGCGGCGCTCGCGTCGCCAGGCGGCGTGTCGACGATCGTCGGCACGAACCGGCGCACGAGCCCCGATCTCGCCGCGTTCGCGACCGGCACCGCGCTGCGCTACTACGATTTCAACGACGCGTACGCCGGCAAGGAGACCGGCCATCCGAGCGACAACATGTCCGCGTGCCTCGCCGTCGCCGAAGCGCAGCATGCGAACGGCCGCGACCTGATCCTGTCGATCGCGATCGCGTACGAGATCGCGTGCCGGCTGATGGACGCCGCCGCGATCAGCCCGCGCGGCTGGGACCACACGTGCTACAGCCTGCCCGCGGTCGCGCTCGCCGCCGGCAAGCTGATGCGCATGCCCGCGCCGCAGCTGGTGCAGGCGGTGAACCTGTCGATCAACAGCCATCTCGCGCTGAACCAGACGCGCGTCCAGCAGCTGTCGAACTGGAAGGCGCTCGCCGATGCGGACGCGGCGCGCAACGCGGTGTTCTCGACGCAGCTCGCGCGCGCCGGGCTGACCGGCCCGTCACCGATCTTCGAAGGCATGGCGGGGTTCTTTCCGCAGGTGTCCGGGCCGTTCGCCGTCGACACGCGCGAATTCGGCGGGCGCGGCGGCGCGTTCCGGATCGGCAAGTGCTTCGTGAAGTTCTATCCCGCGCAAGGGCTCACGCAAACCGCGATTCCGGCCGCGCTCGACGTCGCCGCGCAGGTCGGCGACCTGCGCCGCATCCGGCGCATCGAGATCCACACGACCGAAGTGGGCTACGTGACGGCCGGCCGCGACCGCGAAAAATGGGCGCCGTCGACCCACGAGACCGCCGATCACAGCCTGCCGTACATCGTGGCGCGCGCGATGCTCGACGGCGACATCACGACCGAGAGCTACCGGCACGACGCGCTGCGCGATCCGGCGCTGCGCGCGCTGATCGAGCGGATCACGGTGCACGAGGACCCGGCGCTGACCGCCCGCTATCCGGCGCAGGCGCCGAACCGGGTGACGGCCGTATGCGAAGACGGCACGACCTGCGCGAAGCAGGTGGACGACCTGCCCGGCTCGCCGACGCGGCCGATGCGGCGCGACGACTACGACGCGAAGTTCGCGAAGAACTGCCGGCGACACTGGAGCCCGACGCAGATCCGCGCGGCGCTCGATTATCTGTGGCGGCTCGACGAGCAGCCCGACGTCGCCGCGCTGCCGCCGCTGCTCGTCGTCGGCTGACCCGCATGAACGGCCGCGGGGCGGCTCACGCTAAGCCTCCGCCGCGACGCCGTGCCGTTCGAGCGCTTCCGCGACCTCGACGATGCGGCCGCGCAGCCACGCATGCGCGTTGCTGCCGTCGTAGCGGCGGTGCCAGTACAGCGACCACGCGACGGGCTCCATCGCGAGCGGCAGCTCGCGGATCACGAGCCGCGCATCGTCGAGGCTCACCGCATGCCGCTCCGACATGATCACCGCGTACGGCAGCGCATCCAGCATGTTCGGCACGACGAGCCAGTGCGGCACGTTGAGCACGATGCGCCGCGTGCAGTTCATGTTCGCGAGCAGGTTGTCGACCAGACTGTGGTCGACCGGGTTGATCGTCACGTTGAGGAAGTCGAGCGCGAGGAACCGTTCGAGCGTCAGCGGCCTGCCCGCGTCCGGATGGCTGCGGCTCATCACGCAGACCATCCGGTCATGAAACACGGTTTGCGACGACAGCGTGCCCGAATGTTCGAGGCCCGCGCTGACCGCCAGGTCGAGCAGCCCCGATTCGAGCGCGTCGGCGGTCTTGGCGGCGCTCATGTGCACGACGTCCATGCCGATATTCGGGCTGGCCAGGCGCATGCAGCGCAGCAGGGCCGGCAGCAAAAGCAATTCGGTGAGATCCGACATGCGCACCGTAAAATGGCGCTCGGACGTAATAGGATTGAATTGATAATCCGATTCAAATAATTCCTCGATTTGTTGCATGATCTGTCGAATCGGCATGGCCAGCGCCTGCGCGCGCGGTGTCAGTTCCATGCCGACCGCGGTGCGCGCCAGGATCTCGTCCTTGAACACGAACCGCAGCCGCGCCAGCGCGTTGCTGACGGCCGGCTGCGTGAGGCCGACCTTCTGGCCGGCCCGCGTGACCTGTTTCTCCGTCAGCAGCGCATCGAGTATGACCAGCAGGTTCAAATCGATCGAACGTAGATTCATGTTTGCGACCATCCACTAAACAGGTTAATCACCGCCTCCGATCACGATTGCGAAATTCCGCAATCGGAGCAATCCCCTGATATTTAGTGCAATGCACAAGAATAGTCCAATCTTGACTTGTCGATATTTTTTAGATAACGGCCGATATTATTTATGGTTTTAAATTAAATTGCCCGTTTCGCGTCGATTCTTCTGAATACCTTGTCAATCGGCAATTGAATTCGCACTTTGCGCAAGCCGGTCTCGCTGCAAAAAAAGTGCGTGCGGCCGCCGCCACGGCCGCACGCACGCTCAAACGGTCGCGACGGGATTCACCGGCGCGCCGACCAGGCCGCGGATATGCAGCGGCGGCGCGGTCAGCAGAAACCGGTTCCGACGGTGCGCATGCAGCCAGTTCGCGAGCGGCGTCAGGTGCCACAGCTCGCCGAGGTGAATGCCGAGCTTGAACAGGCACAGCTCGTGCAGCGGCATCAGTGCGCCCGGTTGCGCGAGCGGCTGCGCATGCTGCGGACGTTCCTCGATCGCATGGTTGTCGGCCACGAGCGCGGCCAGCCCCGATTCGTCGATCCATTGCAGCAGTCCCGCATCGCTGCTGTCCAGCACGCACGCGCTCGCAACCGTCGCCGGCGATCCGCCGCCGTCGTTCAGCAGCAGATCCGCGAAGCCCGTGTGTATGCAGACGATGTCGCCGCGGTCGACCTGCACGCGGTCCGCGTCCATCACCTGCATCAGCTGCGCGAAGCCGACCTTCGTGCGCGCGTCGCCGAAATGACGCCGCAGGTCGATCAGCACGCCGCGCCCCTGCACGCCCGTCTGCGCCATCACCTCGATGCCGAGCGCGCGCGCGCCGCCCGTCGCGTCGCCTTCCTGCGGCACCCGCAGATGCTCGCCCATCCGGAAGCCGTTGTAGAACACGATTTCAGGCACGCCGTCGTCGTCCGCGTCGAACAGGCCGCCCACGTGCGACAGGCCGTCCCACTGCGTCGAGAACTGCGAGTGCATGCAGAATGAATCGTCGCAGACCACATCGGTTGCGTTCGCAACCTGTTGGTCCGCGCGATAGCCGAAGTACGGCTTGTCGCCGAGCAGCGCCGGCATGATCGCCGGCGGCCGGCGCCGCGCGTTCAGCCCGCCGCCGCGCGGTACGTCGAGCGGCAGGCTCAGCGAGAACGACAGCCCTTCCCGGACCTCGGCTGCGCCCTGCCGCACCTTGTCCGGCGTCAGCCAGTTCAGCCGCCCCTTCTGATCGTCGGGACCGAAATCGCCCCAGTTCGAGCCGGGCGGCCGCTTTTTCCAGCGCGGTGCATTCAAGATCGGTGCCCTCCTTCAGTGCCTGACGTCAGCGCCGCGAGCGCGTCGAGCGGCGCATCGTCGGCGAGCGCCTGCACGGCATCGCGCAGCGCGAGCGCGCGCGTCATGCCGAGCGCCGAACTCGCCGCCAGCACGAATTTCGCGGTGAGCTCCTGTTCGGTCAGCGGCCGCGAATTCGTGCCCTTGCTCGACTCGATCCGCGCCTCGCGCACCTGCCCGTCACGCAGCTCGACGCGCAGCACGGCCGGCAGGAAGTTCGGGAAGCGCGCGTCGCACCACGGATCGGCCACGCAGCGCACCTTCGCGGCCAGCGCGCGCCGGGCGGGGTCCTGCGCGAGCGCATCGCCGAAATCGTCGAACCAGACGCCGAGCCCGCCGCCGCCGAGCAGCGCCGCCGCGACCGTGTACGGCCCTGAGAACGCCGCCGCATAACCGTTCGGCGGATTCGCCTTCAGCTCCGCCGGCTCGCCGATCGTGCGCAGCGTCGACGTCGCGACCCGCAGCTCGGCCGACACCACGTCGTCCGCCGTCACGCCTTGCGCCTTCAGTCGCAGCGCCGCGTCGATGCCCGGATGCGTGAAGTGGTTGCACGGATACGGCTTGAAGATGATCCGGCTCGTCTCCCATTCGTCGCCCAGGTCGCGCAGCACCGCGTCGACGTCGGCGAGGTCGCCGCACCACGCGTGGAAGAAGCCGAAGCGGCCTTCGAGCGCGGTCGGCGGCGCGGTCACGCCCGCGCCCGCCAGCTCCGCCGCGCTCACGCCCGCGTGCGCCGCCCAGCCGCAGTGAACCCGCTTCACCGAGCCGCCGGTGCGGTTCGCTTCGAGCAGGCCCGCGCCCATGCTCGCGGCAATGCCGAGCGCCGCCGCGATCTGCGCGGCGTCGAGCCCGAGCAGCATCGCCGCGGCCGCCGCCGCGCCGACCGTGCCGCAGATCGACGTCGCGTGCTGGCCGCGCTCGAAGAACACCGAATTGCCGAGCCGCTCGTTGTAAGCGGCGACGCCGAGCCGGATGCATATCTCGGTGCCGACCGTGATCGCATCGAGCAGCGCCGCGCCCGACGCGCCGCTCGCCTGCGCGGCGGCGAGCGCGGCCGGAATCACGGACGCGCTCGGATGCAGCACCGACCGCATGTGCGAATCGTCGAAATCCATCGCATGCGCGAGCGTGCCGTTGACCAGCGCGGCGCTCGCGGCCGGCAGCCGGTCGGGCGCGCCGATCACGCTCGCCGGGCCGGTACCGGCCCAGCGCCGCGCGACCTGCAGCACCGACTGCGCGACCGGTTCGTCGTGCGCGATCAGGCTGTTGCCGACCACGTCGAGCACGCGCGCGGCGGCCTCGACGCGCAGCCTGCGATCCAGCCCTTCGGCGCGCACCTCCGCCGCGAAGCGGCCGAGCGCGCCGACGATGCCGTCGGGCGGCGCGGGCCGGTTCGGTGCGGCCGGATCAGCGGCCACCGCCGGAGCGGAAAGCGTGTCGGGTGTGCTCATGCCAGTGCTCCACTGAGTCGAAGATTGTTCGCGAGCGCGAGCGTCACGCGCGCGTTGGCGATCAGCGGCGGCGCGACCACGCGGCCGTCCGGCAGCACGAACACCGACGACGCCGAGGCCTTGCCCGCCGCCGCATCGACCGCCTCGAGCACACGCTCGGCCGCGCGGATCTCGTCGTCCGACGGCGTGAACACCTCGTTGATCACCGAAAGCTGCGACGGATGGATCGCGAAGCGGCCGAGGAACCCCATCGATTTCGCGCGCAGCGTCGATTCCTTCAGGCCGTCGAGATCGGGCAGCGTGTGATAGACGGTCTGGATCGGCCCGTTCAGCCCCGCCGCGCGCGACGCGACCACGCAGCGCGCACGGCACACCTCGAGCGTGAAGTTGTCGACGCCGATCTGCAGATCCGCGCGCAGGTCGCTCTCGCCGAGCCCGATCCGTTCGAGCCGCGGCGACGCGGTCGCGAGCTGGTAAGCCGTCTCTACGCCGTACGCCGACTCGATCAGGATCTGGATGCCCGCATCGCAGCCGAGCGCGTCGAGCCAGCCCGCGACTTCCTGGATCTGCTGCGGCAGGTCGCATTTCGGCAGGCGCAGCGCCTGCAGCGCGGGCTGCGCGATCGCTTCGACGTCGTCGCGGCACCACGGGCTGCCGATCGGGTTGATCCGCACGTACGTCGGCTTCGGCGGACCTTCCGCGAGAATCGCGGCGGCCGCCTCGCGTGCTTCGGCCTTGTGGCTGGCCGGCACGGCATCCTCGAGGTCGAGCACGACGGCATCGGCTTCGCTTGCATACGCCTTTTCCACTACCTGCGCCTTGTGCGCGGGCACGTAAAGGTAACTGCGGTAAGTTGCGCTGGTTTTCATATGATTCCCCGCTCGGTCAAATCGGCGATCTCGCGCCGCTCCAGTCCCAATGCGCCGAATACTTCGTCGTTGTGCGTGCCGCGCGCCGGCCCGCCCCAGCGGATCGCGCCGGGCGTGTCGGACAGCCGGAACGGCACGTTGTGCGTGCGGAACGCGCCGAGCTCCGCGTCGGGCACCGACACGATCGAGCCGAGCGCCGCGTACTGCGGATCGCGCAGCACGTCGGCGACGTCGTAGATCGGCGCGACCGCCGCCTGCGCGCGCTCGAATTCGGCGATCACGTCGTCGCGCGTGCGCTGCCCGATCCAGCCGCCGACCGCCGCATCCAGCTCGTCCGCATGCTTCGCGCGTTCGGCGCCGTTCGCGAACCACGGTTCGTCGATCAGGTCCGCGCGGCCGACGAGGCGCATCACGCGCTCGGCGATGCTGTGCGCCGACGTCGACAGCGCGACCCATTTGCCGTCCGACGTGCGGTAGACGCCGCGCGGCGAATTGTTCGGCGAGCGATTGCCGGTGCGCTCGGGCACCCGGCCCGTCTGGTCGTAGCTCGCGACCTGCGCGCCCATCGCCGCGAGCATCGTCTCGATGATCGCGAGATCGACGACCTGGCCGCGCCCGGTGCGCTCGCGCGCCTTCAGCGCGGTCATGATCGCGAACGCGGCGGTCAGCCCCGCGACCGTGTCGGCGAGCGGGAACGACGGCAGCAGCGGCGGCCCGTCCGCGTCGCCGGTGATCGACGCGAGCCCGCTCATCGCCTCGGCCAGCGTGCCGAAGCCCGGGCGGCTCGCATACGGGCCGAACTGGCCGAAGCCCGTCACCCGCACGAGCACGAGCCGCGGGTTGAGCGCGGACAGCACGTCGTAGCCGAGCCCCCAGCGTTCGAGCGTGCCGGGCCGGAAATTCTCGACGACCACGTCCGCCTGCGCCGCCAGCTCGCGGAAGATCCGCTGGCCGTCGGCCGTGCCGAGATTCAGCGTGACCGCCCGCTTGTTGCGCGCGAGCACCTTCCACCACAACGGCACGTCGTCGCGGCGCGCGCCGTACTTGCGCGCCGGATCGCCGTCCGGATGCTCGACCTTGATCACGTCGGCGCCGTAGTCCGCGAGCATCGTTGCCGCGAGCGGGCCCGCGAACAACGTCGCGGCGTCGATCACGCGAATGCCGTCAAGCGGCGCCGGTCTGGAGGCGTCCGGCGCCGCGCCGGCGTCGACGTCCCCGATTTCCACAGTGGCCATGCCGTTCTCCAGTCAGATGGATTGCACGGCGCGCCGCGCGCCGATATCGTCTGCATGACTAAGCGTCGTGCAGCGATGCGGGCGCGGCGCGCGACCTGCCGCTCAGACGGCGTTGATCCGGTAGATCGGGAAATACGTCTGGATCTTCCCGTTCAGGTAGTCGGACGCGAGCTTCGGCACCTCGTCGAAATCGAAGATCTCGGTCGGCTCCTGGCCGATCCAGCCGCTCGTTTCCTGGAAGTCGCGGATCGTGATGCTGTCGTCATAGCGCCACGCATGCGTGTGGATGTGCAGGCGGCGGTTGATGCATTCCGTCGCGCGCAGGTTCCACAGGCGCATCCCGGTCTTCCAGCCGACCGTCGTGACGATGCCGGTGCGGCCGACCACGCGCATCGTCGCGCGATACAGTGCGCCGCCGAGGTTGTCGAGGAAGATCGCGACGCCGCGGCCGCCGCTCAGTTCCGCGATCGTCTCCGCGAACACGCGCTCCGACTCGCGATAGCTCGCCTGGTACTCGGGATCGGTCTTGTAGCGCTCGTCGTCATACGCGAGATTCGGGAACTTGCGGCGATCGACCGGCGTGATGCCGAGCTTCGCGAGTTCCTCGAGGCGCCGGTCGTTGCTCGCCGTCATCGCGACGCGAAAACCCTCGCGCTTCGCGAGCTGCAGTTCGGCGAGCGTCGTGCCGCCGCCCCAGCCGAACACCAGGTAGTCGGCCGGATCGACGTCCGGCAGCTGCGAGCGCCAGCACGCCGACGCCACCTTCCAGTTGTCCCACGCGGTGAAGTAGCGGCCGTACGTCGCCCATTGCAGCAGCGAATGACGGCTGTCGGTCGGCACCGCCACGAGGTTGTCGGCGCGCATCTTGGTCCGCTGCGCCATCACGCCGATCGTGCCCGGCGCGTCGTACGCGTAGACGAGCTCGGCGAACCCGTATTCGTCGCGCTTGCCGAACGGCATCACCATGCAGATCTCGCCTTCCTTCAGCGTCTTCACGCCGCTGCCGCGCTCGACGATGCGCACCAGCGCACCGTTGCCGAGCACGATCTTGTCCTCGCGGCGCTGCCGGCAGATGTCGACCGGATTGCGCGACAGCGCGTGGTCGAGGTTCGCTTCCCACGATCCGTACAGCGGCTCGACCAGCACCTCGTCGGCTTCCAGATCGGAGAATTCGAAGGTCTCGCGACGCAGCTCGCCCGCCACGGGCGCCTGCTTCCTGCTCGGTTCCGGTCCTGCGTAGAGAACCCATGCATCGGTCTTGATCATCGTCATGCCTCGTTGAATGACTCTATATGAATGTGCACGCCGAACCCGCCGCCTCGTTCAGCGCGAATACGCCTGCTCCAGTGCCGCCTCCACGTCGGCCGTCGCGGCGACCTGCCCGAGCTTCGGGAAGATCTGCGTCAGCGCGAAGTGCTGCGCGTCGGTGGACGACGTGCTGACCGCGTCGCTGACGACGACGACGTTGTAGTTGTTCTCGTATGCCTGGCGCGCCGTCGATTCGACGCCGATGTTGGTCGCGATTCCCGTCAGCACGATGTCCGTGATGCCGCGTCGGCGCAGCTGCACGTCGAGATCGGTGCCGGTGAACGCGCCCCACTGGTGCTTCGTCACGACGAGGTCGGACGGCCCCACGCCGAGCGCCGGCGCGAACGCGCTCCATTCGGGATCGAGATTCGGCGGCGCCGACGGCGCATCCGTCCTGACCTTCAGCGCCACGCCGCCGTCCGGCTGGTAGCTCGTGTGCACGTAGATGACGGGCAGCTGCAGCGCGCGGAACGCGGTCGCGAGCTCGACCGTCTTCGCCACCACCTGCGCGCCGGTGTAGGGCACGACCGGCAGCGACACGATGCCGTTCTGCAGATCGATGGCGACCAGCGCGACCGTGCGATTGAGCGTCGGAATGGACATGTAGAAACCTCACTTCTGTTGGGAGATGGAAGAAGCGGCGGCATCCAGGTGCCGGCTCGATGCCGCGTTGAGCAGCAGCAGCACGCTGACGACCACCAGGACGATGGCCAGCTCGCGCAGGCCGCGATCGCTCGCCGGATGGCCGAGCGCCAGCCCGACGAGCGCAAACGACAGGCTGCCGCCGACGTACTGCGCGGTGCGGTACAGCCCCGAGGCCGTGCCGATCCGGTCGTGCGGCGCGCTCTGGTAGAGCGCCGCCTGGTTGCCGAGATTGTTGAAGCCGTTCGGCACACCGAACACGATCGACAGCAGCACGATCGACCAGACCGGCATCGCGCTGGTGAGGAGGCTCATCACGGCGCTGCCGATGCACAGCATCGCGGAGCCGATGATCAGCACCGGCCGCGAGCCGTGACGGTGCGCGACGCGGGTCGCGAGCATCGTCGCCACCGTGCCGACCGCGGCGATCGGCAGCATCACGAGGCCGGCATCGGCGGCGGACAGGCGCTTGGCCTCCTGCAGCCATATCGGCAGCGCATAGAAGATCGCGTAGAACACCGCGTAGGTGCCGACGCAGCGCAGGTACGTGCTCGTGAGCGCACGGTTGTCGCTCAGCATGCGGATGTCGATCAGCGGCGTCGCGGCCAGCCGCTCGCGCCGGACCAGCAGCGGGCACAGCACCAGCGTCGCGACGAGCAGCAGCCAGTCGGGCTCGCGCGACACCGATTGCAGGAACAGCAGCAGGCTCGTGAGCGTCAGGATGAACAGCACGACGCCCGGCAGGTCCAGCTCCTTCAACGTGCCCCGCAGCGTGCGGCGTTGCCGCGCGCCGCGCGGGACGACGTCGGCCGGAATCCACCGCCACGCGAGCACGAAGGCCAGCAGCACGATCGGCACGTTGATCCAGAAGATCGCGCGCCAGCCGGCGAACTGCACGAGCGCGCCGCCGAGCGGCGGCCCGAACGCGACGGCCACCTGCGCCGCGACCGAGATCGCACCGAGGCCGCCCGTCGGCGTCGCGCCGTTCGCGTGCCGCTGCGACCACGTGCGGATCATCGCCATGCCGGCCGGATACGCGGCGGACGTGCCGATGCCGAGCGCGACGCGCGACACAATCAGCCACCCGAGCGACGGCGCGAACGGCGCGAGCGCGGACGCGATCAAGACGATCGCGAGGCCGATGCAGAAGATCCGCTTCGCGCCGAACCGGTCGGCGAGCCGCCCCATCGTCGGCTGGCCGACGGCCGTCGCGAGATAAAGGCCCGACACGAGCCACATCGTATCGATGCGTTCATGCGCGGCGCCCTGCGGGTTGAACGCCTGCTGGATGCTGACGAGCGCGACCGCGATCATCGACGAGTTCAGCGCGTTGAGCAGCGTGCCGAGCACGATCGGGCCTACCAGCCTGCCCGGCAGGCGCAGGCCCGCCCCGCGCGCATTGCCGCCGCGCTCCGGCGTGCCGCCGGGGGACGAGGAGGTTGCTTGCGCAAGTCGATCGTGGTTCGTTTTCATGGCATCGTCACGTGGTGAATTCGCATCGCCCGATCAAATTCGAACGTGCGTTCACCTTACCGTTACGATTGCCGTGAATGAAATGGATTGTTGCGATGCACACATTCGTCGCTTGAATGCAGATCGCGAGCCGGATGCTCGAAGGCGGCCCCGGCAAACCTGGAACGACATCGGCAAACAAACCGCGTCCCTTGCCGGACGGGCGTATCCCGGGAGCGCGGCGGATCTTTCGGAGTGCATACGAAATTATTTGCGCCGTGTGCCTCCACCGGCCGACGACTGTTTTATGCGGCGGTGCAACGGGGATTCAGAGCGATAGCTCTAGACCGGCGTGACGGTTCTGCAATGCAGCTCGTCCTGACCGCGCTGAAGCACCGATCAACCACGCGCTGTCGACCGTTATCGACGACGCGTTGCGGAAATCGCGCGATACACGACGATCCGCTCGATCGCGCCCGGATCTATTGCGTGCGCGTCGACACGCTGCCGCGATCGAGCGACGCCGCACGCAGCGCCTCCCCCGGCTCCGTGAAGTAGCGCTGCCGCAACTGCGCGATCTGCGCATCGCGATCCTGTGTCGACAGGTTCTGCGCATCGATCTGCGCACGCTGTGCCGCATATTCGTTGTACTTGGCATGCCACGCGTTGTCCGCCTGCTGCATCTTCGCGACTCGCTCGGCAGCCTCCGGTCCGAGCGTTTGCGCGAGCTGTGCGCGCATTTCATCGGGCGTCGCGTTTGATTTCTGCACTTTGTCGATCTGCGCGATCGCGTTGTTCTGCTCCTTTTGCTGCTCCAGCTCGGCGCGCCGATCGGGCGGCAGTTGCTGCTCGAGCGCGGCAAGACCTGCCGCCTTCTGGCCGTCGGTCAGCGACGGATCGCGGATGATCTTCAATCGCGCGAGATCGTCACGCTGCAGCTGCTGCTCGGCGCCGAAGAACGGCTCGCTCCAGTCGCCAAGCGTGCGGCTCGCGATCGTCGCGCGCCGGTCGAGCGCGAGCTGCAGTGCCGGGAGGTCGAGCTTGTCGTCCGCCGCGCCGCCGCCCGGCAGCTTCGCGAGTTCGGCGAAATACGCGCGGTAGCGCTGCCAGACGTCGAGCGCCTCGCGTTGCGCAACCGTACCGTCGAGCTGCGCGGCGATCGCGCGCGCGACGAGCGCATCGAGTTCCGCGGCGCGCACCTGGTTTTGCGCGGTCAGGAAATAGTCGAAGAAGCCGCGCACGGCCACGACCTTGGCGAGATGGCCGTGCGCATCGAGCGGCAGGCGCGGCGCAGTCGAGCCGGCGAGTGCCGGGGGCAGCCCGCTTGCGCCGAAACCGGGCACGGTGCTCGCCGCCGTGCCGCCTGCCGACGCGGACAACATGGCCCCGCCAGGCGCGACGCCGGACATGCCGGCGTCGCGCGTCTTCCGAGCGTCGATCCCGTACCAGGCTGCGCCGGCCGCAACGACGCCCGCTACCCCGTAAAGCGCGATGCGTCGCGCGATGCCGCTCTTGCTACCTGTCATCGATTACACGCCTTGCGTTTTCAGCCGGTTCGCGTGCGTGCGGATCGCCGCCACCGGATCCTCCGCATTCGCGCCGTGCACGCCGAGAATCTGGTTGATCGCATCGGTGTGATTCCAGTGATACGTACCAAGCACCTGGCCAAACAGCGCACTGCATTGCGACACGACGCCGTCGTTCGGACCGGAGCCGCGATTGATCATCACCGTGCCGCTGCCGAGCAGCGCCAGCGTTGCCGGATTGAGCACGTTCGCCGGATCGGTGGCCCCGCTCACGCTCGTATCGACGGCACCCGTCACGCCGGCCACCGTCGTCGTCGGCTGGATCGCCGTGCCGCCCCACGAATAAAGCAGGTGCGTATTGCCGTTGACCGTCTCGGTCGACGCGCCCGCACGACACGAGCCCGGCGCACCGAGACCCGCGCTCGGAAATTTCTGGTTGTATTCGGCGGCCTTCGCCGTCGTCAGCACCGACAGCGCCTGAATCGCATTCTGGTTCGTATTGAAGTTGCTGCTCGTCAACGTGCCGAGCGCATTCGCGAACGCGCTGAGCACAGTCGACGACAGGCCGGTCGGGTCCGCCTGCAACAGCTGCTGAACGAAGTCCGCGAATTGCGAACCCCAGTGCGGCGTGCTGATCGTCGTCACCGATGCGACCAGCTCCGGCGCGACGGATGCGACATAACGCGATGTCAGGCCGCCCTGGCTATGGCCGATCAGATTCACTTTCTGCGCGCCCGTCGCCGCGAGCACCTGCTTCACGTAGGCAAGCAACTGCTCGCCGCGCCCGTTAGGGCCATCGTCGCTCTGATAGCCGGACAGATTCGCAACGTACACCTTCGCGCCGTGCGCCTGCAGATCCGCCGGAACGTGATACCAGTACTCGACGAGGCCGCCATACTTGTCGGTGCCGGTCAGCCCGTGCACGAGAATGATCGGGTACCTGGTCGCCGCATAATCGTCGACGGCGGTCGTCGCGGCGGAAGCGGCCTGCGCGCCGGCCAACGACAGAAGAGTTCCAACACTCGCGGCGGGTGCCGCGTTCATTGCGAATGCGACCACGGCCGCCGCAGTCTTCGCTCGTATCGATCTGCTCATCTTGCTCTCCATTTTTTACGTGCATGTCAGTTGCTTGAGGATGAGGACGCGAGAATCGCTGATGCAGCGACGCTTCCGGTACTGAAGCGTCGCCCGCGCGCGGGATGTCGGCCGTACCGGCCTCGACGGCTTGGCACGACACACACCGATGCCCGAAAACGAAGAAAAACGAACACAAACGAACGTTTTCGCACCAGCAGGCGAAGTGAATCACGTTCGACAAGACTGCGGAGACGGTTAGACAGGGCCCTCCAGTCAGTTGACAACGAGGGCATCAACCGCTAAACCCGGCGCTCTTCCTCGATGTCTTGCGATCCCGGCCGTTGCGGCTTTGCGCGGACGCGCACCAAACGGATCAATCGCGCCCGGGTCACTTGTGCTGGAATGTTCGGAACTGGCGGCAGCATGTCGGCGGTCTGGCGGCGGCCGACGTCAAGCGGCTCGAGCAACTCGGGCAACTCGAGCAGAAGAACGCGCGGCGGAAGAAGATGCTGGCGGAGCGTGCGCTGAAGCGGGCCGCGCACAACGGCATGGAGATGGCGCCCGACGAGCCCGGCAAGCCCTGGCAGAACGGCGCCGGCGTGGAAGAAAGCTTCAACGGCGAGTTTCGGGATGAATCAAGTCCCCCTACACACGCCCCGCCAGATGAAACCGCGACGCCGGATGCCACAACCGCACCGACGTCGCGATGTGCTCGCCGACCCACGTGCGGCGGCTCAACAACAGACACGGCTCGCCGATTTCCATCACGAGATGCCGGCGCACCTGCGCATTGGGTTTTTCAGCGTAGATCCGGAACTCCGCACGCTGGATCGGCGCGAGCCGCACCATGTAGTGATTCGGCGTCTCGATCGTGAAGTCCTGTTCCAGATACGCGGGAAACAGCGCCGGATTGACGTAGCGATCCTCGAACTGGATCGGCTCGTCTTCCTCGTAATGCACGATGCGCGAATGAAACACGGGCCCCGAACGCAGCCCTAGCGCTTCGACCGCCTCCTGATCGTCGCTGCTTTCGAGCAGCAATACGCGCGCGCTGTGCCGATGGCCGCGCTCCGCGATCTCGTCCGCGATGTTGCGGATTTCCAGCACCGTCGATTCGTAATGCCGCCGTTCGACGAACGTGCCGGCGCCCTGGATCCGGGTCAGCACGCGCTCGGTGGTCAGCTCGCGCAGCGCGCGCGACACCGTCATCCGCGCGACGCCGAACTCCTTGACCAGTTCGGCCTCGGTCGGAATCGCGCCGCCGGGCTTCCAGTCGCCGCTCGCGATCCGCTCGACGACGTAGCGCTTGATCTGCTGGTAGGCCGGCAACGCGCGCGCCGGCACGTCGCCACCCGGTGCGCCGGCCTGCCGGCCGGCAAGTTGTCGTTCCGCTTCGTTCATGCGCCCTCGATCGAATGAATGATGGATCGCCCACCGGCCGCCGCGTCGCTCGGCGGTCGGACTCCCGTCGTTACATCACGGGCGGCGGCACGCTCGCGACGATGCCGGCGGCGATCGCGATGTCGTCCGCGAGCGGCCGGTCGTCCCGGTACACCGGCACGCGTTCGCGCACATGCCGCCACAGCGCGTCGGTGGGTGCGGCCCGCGATGCGCCGTCCGCCCGCAGATCGTAGGCCTGCGCAGCGGCCAGCAGCTCGATCGCCAGCACGCGCGTCGTGTTCTCGATGATGTCTAGCGCCTTCAGCGCCGCCGGCGTCGCATGGCACAGATGATCTTCCTGCAGGCCCGACGTGATGCCGCCGTCGAGGCTCGCCGGCGCCGCGAGCCGCTGGTTCTGCGCGACGAGCGCGACCGCCGTGTACTGCGCGATCATGAAGCCCGAACAGGTGCCGCCCGGCGTGGCGAGAAACGCCGGCAGCCCGCTCACGAGCGGATTAACGAGCCGGTCGAGACGCCGTTCGGCGATTGCCGCGACCTGGGCCATCGCCGCCGCGAGGCTGTCCATCGCCAGCGCGATGCCCGCGCCGACCGCATGCGCCTGCGAATGGACGGCCGGCGCGTCGCGCGTGCCGGCCACGATCGGATTGTCGGTCACCGACGCGAGTTCCCGATCGACCACCTCCGCCGTCACGTCGAACACGTCGCGCGCCGCGCCGTGCACGTGCGGAATCGTGCGCAGGCTGAGCGGATCCTGCGTATGCCGGCCGCTTGCCGCCGCGAGCATCCCGCTGTCGGCGAGCAGCGCACGCAAGCGCGCGCCGACGTGCCCGATGCCGGGCGAGATCCGCAACGCAAGCGACGCCGGATCGAACGCGGCGAGCTGGCCGCCGAGATTCTCGAAGCTCATCGCCGAAACCCAGTCGGCCCAGTCGAGCAGCCGTTCCGCGCGGGCGAGCGCGAGCGCGGCCAACCCCGTCACGCACGGCGTGCCGTTGACGAGGCTCAGCCCTTCCTTCGCGCCGAGCACGAGCGGCTCGCGGCCGATGCGGCGCAACGCCTCGTCGCCGCGAATCCGCTCGCCGCGATGGCGCGCATGACCATGGCCGATGCAGACGAGCGCGACATGCGCCATGTGGGTCAGATAACCGACGGAGCCGTGCGCCGGCACTTCCGGCAGGCAATCGTGTTCCAGCAACGCGACGAGCTGGTCGACGACGTCGGCACGCACGCCCGAATGCCCGTGCGCGTAATTGTTGATCGCAGCGGCCATGATCGCGCGCGTTTCCGGCCCGCCGAGCGGTGCGCCCACGCCGACCGCGTGGCTCATCAGGATGTTGCGCGACAGCGTGCTCTGCTGCGCCGGCGACACGATCACGTCGCACAGCGCGCCGACGCCCGTATTGACGCCATACGCGCGGATGCCGCGCGCGACGATTTCGTCGACGAGCTCACGGGCCGCGACGACGCGTACGCGCGCCTCATCGGCCAGCGCGAGCGGCTCGCCGGCGGCCACTGCCGCGACCTGCCGCCAGTCGAGCGGTTTTGCCGAACGGAATACGGTCATGGCGGCCTCAGTTCGCGGAACGGTCGTGGTGGCTCGACACGAACTGCCGGAAGCGCTCCGAGCACTGGCCGCCGAACAGATCGCCGGGCGTGCCGTCCGAATCGACCTCGCCCTGATGCAGGAACATCACGCGGTTCGACACGTGCCGCGCAAAACCCATCTCGTGCGTGACGACCAGCATCGTGCGCCCTTCCTCCGCGAGCGAGCGCATCACGCGCAGCACCTCGCCGACCAGTTCCGGATCGAGCGCCGACGTCGGTTCGTCGAACAGCATCACCTTCGGATGCATCGCGAGCGCACGCGCAATCGCGACGCGCTGCTGCTGGCCGCCCGACAGGTGCGCCGGATAGTAGCCGCGCTTGTCCGCGAGGCCGACGCGCGCGAGCAGCGCCTCGGCTTCCTCGACCGCTTCCGCGCGGCTGCGCTTCTGCACGCGCAGCGGGCCTTCGACGAGGTTGTCGAGCACCGTCATGTGCGACCACAGGTTGAAGTTCTGGAACACCATCCCGAGCTGCGAACGGATCCGGTCGACCTGGCGCCGGTCGCCCGGATGCAGCTTGCCGTCGCGCGTGCGCTTCATCTTCAGTTCCTCGCCGGCGAGCGCAACGGTGCCGTCGTCGGGCGTCTCGAGCAGGTTCAGGCAGCGCAGGAACGTGCTCTTGCCCGAGCCGCTCGCGCCGAGGATCGAGATGACGTCGCCCTCGTGCGCGTCGAGCGAAATGCCCTTCAGCACATGGTGATCGCCGAACGACTTGTGGATGTTCCTGACCGACAGGGCAACGGGAGCAGCGGTGTTCATCGGATTCTCCGGAAGGGATGGATGCGCTCAGGGCGCGACGCGCCGGGCGTTGCGCGCCGCCGCGGCGGGCGGGCCGGCCGGCTTCGGCGCACGCAGGTGGGCCGACAGCCGCCACTCGAGCGCGCCGAGCACGCGCACGACGATGAAGTTCAGGCCGAGGTAGATGAGGGCCGCGCACACGAACACCTCGGTCGTGCGGTAGGTCTGCTGGATGATCTGCTGCGCGACGCCCGTCACTTCCCACACGGTGACGAGGCTGGCCAGCGCGGTCGACTTGACGAGCAGCACGGCTTCGGTCGAATACGCGGGCAGGCACTGGCGCAGCGCGATCGGGCCGATCACGCGCCGCAGCAGCGCGAAGCCCGACAGGCCGATCGAATAACCGGCCTCGATCTGCCCGACCGGCACGGCCATCAGCCCGCCGCGCACGATCTCGGCCGTATAGCCGGCCGTGCACAACGCCAGCGACAGCACCGCGCACACATACGGCTCGCGCAGCAGCGGCCACACGAAGCTCTCGCGAATCACGCCGAACTGGCCGAGCCCGTAATACACAAGGAACATCTGGATCAGCAGCGGCGAACCGCGAAACACGAGGATGTACGCGCGCGCGAAGCGGTTCGGCAGCCAGCGCGGCGACACGCGCATCGTGACGATCACGAGCGACAGCAGGCCGCCGAGCACGAGCGACGCGAAGAACAGGCCGAGCGTGGTCGGCACGGCCGCGAGCAACTGGCGCAGCGTGTCGAGGAGGAAATCGAAATCGATGGACATGCGTGCTCTCCGTCAGTTGCGCGCGAAATTGCGGCGGAACGAGCGGCCGACGATCGCTTCCGCCCGGTTGAACACGCGGTTCGACAGGCCCGTCATCACGAGGTAGAGCGCGCCGCCCGCGACGAAGAACACGAAGTACTGGTGCGTCGAGTTCGCGGCGATCTGGCTCGTGCGCAGCAGCTCGGCGAGCCCGGTGACCGAGATCAATGCGGAGTCCTTGAGGCTCAGTTGCCACACGTTGCCGATTCCCGGCAGCGCGAAGCGCAGCACCTGCGGAATCAGGATGCGGCGCAGCACCATGCCGCGCGACATGCCGACCGAGCGCGCCGCCTCGAGTTCGCCCTTCGACACGGCCAGCACGGCCGCGCGGTACACCTCGGCCTGATACGCGCCCGAGATCATCCCGACCGCCAGCGCACCGACCACGAACGGCGGCACGCCGACGAAGCCTTCCGCGCCGAACCACTGGCCGACGGTCGTGACGAGCGTCGAGCCGCCGAAATAGAACAGGTAGATGACGAGCAGTTCGGGCACACCGCGAAACACCGTCGTGTAGAGATCGCCGAGCAGGCGCGCGCTGCGGTGGCGCGACAGTTTCGCGGCCGCGATCGCGGCGCCGATCACGGCGCCGACCGCGAGCGCGGCGAGCGTCAGCGCGACCGTCATCAGTGCGGCGAGCAGCAGCACGCCGCCCCAGCCTTCGGTTCCGAAGCCGAGCATTTCGAGAATCGCCATGCGTGCCTCCCGGCAAGCGTTGAATGTATCTGCAGGATGCGCGCCGCCGCGCGTCGCCGTGTCGTTGCGCCGTGACGTCAACTACGCGGCGGCGGCCGGACGTGCGCTTACGGCGTGACGTCGGTCTTGAACCACTTGTCGGCAAGCTTCTTCACGGTGCCGTCCGCGAGCGCAGCGCCGATCGCCGCATCGAACTTGGTCTTCAGGTCGGCATCCTGCTTGCGGAATGCGAGACCTTCGCCCGGCCCCCAGATCGGCCCGCCGAGCTTCGGGCCCGCTAGCACGATCGACGCGTTTTCCTTCTTCTCGATGTTCGCCGCGTAGTACGTGACGTCGTCGAACGACGCATCGATGCGCCCGGCGACGAGGTCGAGATCGCGCTCGGGCGAGGTCTTGTACACGCGGATCGACGCGATGTCCTTGAAGCTGTCGTTGATGAACTTCGTATAGACGGTGCCCGACTGGATGCCGATCGTCTTGCCCTTCAACTGCTTGCGCAGCGCGTCGACGGTCGGCTTGTCGGCGTTCGCGTCGCCGGTCAGCTTGACGGCCGGCGCGCCGGCCGCGGCCTTCGGCAGAATCTTCGTGTCGGTGACGGCGAACGTCGCCGGCGTGGCCGCATAGGGGCGCGAGAACAGCAGGATCTTCTCGCGCTCCGGCGTGATCGAGATCGCATCCATCAGGACATCGAACTTGCCGGCCTGCAGGCCGGGAATCATCCCGTCCCAGTCCTGCGCGACCATGTTGCACTGGACCTTGATCCGGCCGCACACGTTGGCGAGCAGTTCCGGCTCGAAGCCGCCGAGCTTGCCGCCCGGCAGCGTGAGGTTCCACGGCGCGTAGCCGCCTTCGAGCGCCACCGTCACCGTCTTCCATTCCTTCGCCTGCACCGGCGCGGCGAGCGTTGCCGCCGCGGCCGCGATGGCGCCGATCGTCTTGATTGCCCACTTGATGCGCTTGCCGTTCACGAGATTTCTCCTTGCGTTGAAGTTCGTCATCCCCTCGGTCATGCAAGCCGCCTCAGGAATTTGTCTATACAAGCATGCAAGAAGAAAAACGGCGGGACAAGCGTTGATCAAAAAAAACCGAGTAAACGCGGGAAATCCCCTAAATACAGGGCTCCAGCGCGCCTCATTGCGGGGAATCCGGGCACGGATTTGGTGCAATCGACATGGACAACTCGCTAGGATGACTAGACAAATTTCGAATTGGATCGCCGGGGCGCCGACCATTCGACATGCGGAGACGGGAAGGTCGGACTGACCCGCATAAGGTCTGCGGATTGGATCGCCGGTCGATGCTCGATCGAGTATTGCGGGCCACGCTTCGACATCACGCGCGTGCCGATCCGGCGGTGCGTTCGCGTTCTTCGGAAGTCGACGCGAGCGCGACCGATCGGATCGGGGAACGTGTCGACGCCCCCATCCGCGCCATGCTCGCGCGCCCATGGCCGAGTCCACGTCGGCCCCATGAGGTAGCCCCTACGCGCCGCTTCGAGTGGCCAGGGGATCGGTGTCTTGCAGCAGAACGCGGAAATCGTGCCGGACGGCGTAAGGACGAGCTGAGACAGGGCGCGACCGGGTGTCGGCATCACCTGGAAGACACCTGCTTCGACTTGCTGCCGCCAAACGTCGCGACGACGCTGTCGGTGAAACGGTCGAAATCGTCGGGGGCGACGCACACGTGCGTCGTGCGGATGGCAGACCTGCCGCGAGCGAAGGCGTAGCGGCGGGCTTGAGAGGCGTCGCGCACGCAGCGGGAGCGACGACGAAGCCGTTCGCCAGCATCAGCGCAAGCAATGCTGCACGAACGTGCTCCAGGATTGAATTTTCTTCCTGCTTCAATGCGCCGGAAAAAAGATCAGGCGCGACCGTCCCCTTCCCCGCGTTGAACATCGCCAAGCATGGTGACGAGGACGAGCGCGGCGATCAGCCCCAGGTGCTCGAAAAAGCTGTTGAGCGCCATGAAGCGCGCCACGCCCGTCTGGTTCCAGAAGTCGTTCGCCACCAGCATCGCGACGACGGTCAGCACGCCGAGTCCACCCGCGCCAATCCAGGTGAACCGGCGAAATACCACGCACAGCGAACCGCCGATCTCGACCACAACCGCCAGTGCAGCCCAGAACGCGGGCGGGTGCAGGCCGAAATGCGCCTGCTCCGCGATCGCGTCGCCGAAGTGCATCGCCTTGTTGACGCCGCCGATCAGAAAGGCGGACACCAGCGCAAGTCGTACCAGCACGCCGACCCACGGCTGCGCCAGCAGCACACGAATCCACCCGGGGCTGTACCGGCCGGTTGTCGTCGACATGTCAGATCGCCCAGCAGGAACAACCGAACGCGCCCCAGAAACCCTTCGCGTCCGACGTCGGCAATGTGCTACCCCATGCGCTCGCGTGCGCATGGGCGTGCACGTTGCATGCGCTCGCGCAGCCGCACATCGCGGCGGCGGCCGCACGCTGCAGCGGTGCACCGTTGCGCTGCGTCGCGCCCCAGCCGCCGTAGCCGCCGTACTCGCGCACCGGCGACCAGTCCGGCATCGCCGGCGGAATCGGCGCATCGTGCGATGCGAACGGCCCCGCGCCCCATACGATCTTGCCGCCGACCACCGTCAGCAACGCGGTCGTGCCCGCGATATCGTCTTCCGCGCATGCGAAGAAATCGCGATCCGGGACCACCAGGTCGGCGAGCTGCCCGACCGATACACGCCCTTTCTTCCCTTCCTCGTTCGAGAACCAGGTCACGTATTCGGTCCACATCCGCAGTGCGGTCTCGCGATCGAGCAGGTTGCGTTGCGGGTACATGCGCAGCCCGCCGACCGTCTTGCCCGTCACGAGCCATGCGAGCGACACCCACGGGTTGTACGACGCGACGCGCGTTGCGTCGGTGCCGGCCGACACCTTGATGCCCTTCGAGAGCATCTTCGCGACGGGCGGCGTCGCTTCGGCCGCCTGTGCGCCGTAGCGCTCGACGAAGTATTCGCCCTGGTACGCCATGCGGTGCTGCACCGCGATGCCGCCGCCCAGCGCCGCGATACGATCCATCGATTTTTCGGTGATCGTTTCAGCGTGATCGAAGAACCAGTTCAGGCCTTCGAGCGGGATGTCCTGGTTGACCTTCTCGAACACGTCGAGCGCGCGGCTGATCGTTTCGTCGTAGGTCGCATGCATGCGCCACGGCCAGCGGTTCTGTGCGAGCACGCGCACGACGCCTTCGAGATCGTCCTCCATCTGCGCCGGCAGGTCCGGGCGCGCGACGCGGAAATCCTCGAAGTCGGCCGCCGAGAACACCAGCATCTCGCCCGCGCCGTTGTTGCGGAAATAGTCGGTGCCGTCGTGATACTTGACGCTCTTGGTCCAGTTCACGAAGTCTTCCTTCTCCGCGTTCGGCTTCTGCGTGAACAGGTTGTACGCGATCCGGATCGTCATCTCGCCCGCGTCGTGCAGCTTGCGGATCACTTCGTAATCGTCGGGATAATTCTGCGACCCGCCGCCCGCATCGATCACGCCGGTCACGCCGAGACGGTTCAGTTCGCGCATGAAGTGGCGCGTCGAGTTGTACTGGTATTCGAACGGCAGCTTCGGCCCCTTCGCGAGCGTCGCATAGAGGATCGTCGCGTTCGGGTTCGCGAGCAGCAGCCCGGTCGGGTTGCCCGCGGCGTCGCGCAGGATCGTGCCGCCCGGCGGCTCCGGCGTGTCCTTCGTGTAGCCCACCACGCGCAGCGCGGCCGCGTTCAGCAGCGCACGATCGTACAGGTGCAGGATGAACACCGGCGTGTCGGGCGCGACCGCGTTGAGTTCCTCGATCGTCGGCAGCCGCTTCTCGGCGAACTGGTGCTCGGTGAAGCCGCCGACCACGCGCACCCACTGCGGTGCGGGCGTGATCGCGACCTGCCGCCTGAGCATGTCCATCGCGACCGCGAGCGACGGCACGCCGTCCCAGCGCAGCTCCATGTTGTAGTTCAAACCGCCGCGAATTACGTGGCAGTGGTTGTCGATCAGGCCCGGCAGCACGGCACGGCCGCCGAGATCGACGACCTTCGTCGCGCGCCCGGCGAGCGACATGACGTCCGCTTCGGTGCCGACCGCGACGAAGCGGCCAGCGGCTATCGCCACCGCGGTCGCGGTGGGGTTTGCGCGGTCCAGGGTCGTGAACCTTCCGTTATGGAGGATCAGATCCGGTTGGGACTCGGTTGCGGTCATATACGTCACCTCGATTCGATCAGAAGCCAAAGAGCTGTTTGAGGGTGGGGATGGCCTGCACGCCGATCAACATGCCGAGCAACCCGACAAGGGCAATCAGCGGAGGCGCCGGAGAACGGACCTTGATTGCGCTGTAAATGACACCGATCAGCAAGCCCGCACCAAGGGAAACCAGATAAGGTTCCATACGATCAATTTCTCGGACAGGTTGGAATGCAGGTCGTAACGTCCTGGCAAACACGCTGCGGGCGGCATCCGTGAATCGACCACGTACGCCGCCCGCGATTTCATGTTGCCGATGCCGCGTGTTCGCAGGGAACACGCCGCATCGGCATGCGACAGTCGCAACGGCCGGCGGTTACTTCGCCGGCACGGGCGGGATCGACTCGTGCGGCGTCTGCGTACGCTCGGCAGCCTTGTGGACCATCGTGTACGCGTAATCGACGCCCATCCCGTACGCGCCCGAGTGCTCCTTCGCGATCGCCATCACCGCGTCGTAGCTGTCGCGGCGCGCCCAGTCGCGCTGCCATTCGAGCAGGACCTGCTGCCACGTGACGGGCACCACTCCCGCCTGCACCATGCGCTGCATCGCGAAGTCGTGCGCGGCCTGCGACGTGCCGCCCGATGCGTCGGCGACCATGTAGATTTCGTAGTCGCCTTCGAGCATCGCGCACAGCGCGAACGTCGTATTGCAGACTTCCGTCCACAGGCCCGACACGACCACCTTCTTGCGGCCGTTCGCGGCAAGCGCGTCGCGCACCTTCTGGTCGTCCCACGAGTTCATCGACGTGCGTTCGAGCGTCTTCTGGTTCGGGAACACGTCGAGCAGCTCGGGATAGGTGTGGCCCGAGAAGCTCTCGGATTCCACCGTCGTGATCGTGGTCGGGATGTTGAACACCTTCGCGGCCTTCGCAAGCCCGACGACGTTGTTCTTCAGCACCTGACGATCGATCGACTGCACGCCGAACGCCATCTGCGGCTGCTGGTCGATGAAGATCAACTGGCTGTTCTGCGGGGTGAGTACTTCAAGCTTCGGATTGCTCATGGCGGTCATGTCCTTTGACGCGGAGAAAAAAGAGGGGCTGCCTCGCCGGCAAGCCGGGGCCACCCAATGCGCTGTGCCGGCAGGTTTTCCTGCCAGCCGGTGTCATTCAACACGCTGTTTCATGGTAACGCCACTTAATCAAATCGATTAATAAAATCCCTAAAACCAGCCCTTAAAAGATCTTAAAACCATCGAATTGAATGATCACATCAAAAAAGACCTGCTACGCTATCGAATGAATTCGGGAACGTCCGCGGATCAGTAGTTATCCGTATATTTCACACGGTTGTCATTCACTTGTATCCGAATCATGAAGCCGTATATTTCATCGCTGCTTGCCGGCATTCTCGCTGGCGCCGTCTACTACCTGATCGGCGTGCAATCGCCCGCTCCGCCCACGATCGCGCTGGCCGGCCTGCTGGGCATCCTTGCCGGCGAACAGATCCTGCCGATCGCACGGAGGATGCTTGCGGGGATTCATCTGAAAACCGCGTGGAGCGAGGCGAAGTGCAGCCAGCACATGTTCGGCTCCCTGCCCGGTGCCCAGGCATCCGATGGCGCCGCGAAGAAACGTTGATCGACGGCATCGTGACCCGCGTTGATTGACCGCATTCCAGCGGCCGATCGACGGGCCAACCGATCTGCCGACGCCGACGACACGCGGGCAAGCGGAACGCGAAGCACCCTCGAAAGCCGGGCCCGGCCGGCACGGCTCCCCGTGCGCCGACGCTCCGGAAATGGCGCACATCGCCAATACCGATCGGACGCTGCAATCGCGCGACGCAGTCTTGCCCGGAACCGGATGGCGCTCCGGCTCCGGCTCCCGCGGCCGGATGATTTGTTCCAGATCGTGTTGGACTCGGCGGCGCTTGGCGATAACATGACAGCCCGACGTCCGCGTGGAACTCATCATGAAGCTGTCATTCGAAGCGCTCGAAGCCCTGGACGCGATCGACCGCACCGGCACGTTCGCCGAAGCGGCGGAACTCCTGCACCGCGTACCGTCCGCGCTGACGTATCTCGTACAAAAACTCGAAAGCGACCTCGACGTCGCACTGTTTGACCGCAGCGGGCGCCGTGCGAAGCTCACGCACGCGGGCCGCGTGGTCGTCGAAGAGGGCCGCCGGCTGCTGCATGCCGCCCAACAGCTCGAACTCAAGGCGCTGCGTGCACAGCAAGGCTGGGAAACCGAGGTTCGCATCTGCATCGACGAGATCCTGCCGTTCGAGGCGCTGTGGCCGTACGTGCATACGTTCTACGGACTCGATATGAACACGCGGCTGCGCCTGTCGACCGAAGTGCTCGGCGGTACCTGGGATGCGCTGATTTCGCGCCGCGCGGATCTCGTCGTCGGCGCGGCGGGCGAGCCGCCGGATCTGCCGGACATCGTCGCGCGGCCGATCGGCACGCTCAAGCACGTGTTCGCCGTCGCCCCCAACCATCCGCTCGCGGCGCTGCCCGAACCGCTGTCGATGGCGTCGGTCGTCGAGTATCGCGGCGCCGTCATCAGCGACACCTCTCGCGAACTGCAACCTCGCTCGGTCGCCGTCGATGCCGGGCAGCCGTATCTCGCGGTCCCCACCCTTGCCGCGAAACTGGCCGCGCAGTGCGAAGGACTCGCGGTGGGCACGCTCCCGGACTGCATCGCGGCACGCGCGATCGAGCAAGGCAAGCTCGTCGCACGCCAGGTGACCGGCATGCGCGACACGACACATTGCTATATCGCGTGGCGCGGCGACGAGGCCGGCCGCGCGCTGCACTGGTGGGTCGATCAGCTCGCCCGCCCCGATCTCGTCGACCGCTTCACCGCGCTCGGCTGATTCCGCCGTTCGGCGGCCGCGCTGCTCGATCGAACGTTTCCCCGCGATCTCCCGCCGCGTCAGCCGAACGCATCGTGCAGGCGCTTCATCTCCTTCTCGAGCCATTCGAACAGGTTGAACGACGCGTGCGCGTTCGCGGCCGGCGGGATCATCATCTTCTCCTCGGTCGCGATGTGTTCGGTCAGGGATTCGCACATCAACCGTCCGAGCTCGGGTTTCCTCGCGATCAGCGGCGACAGGTCGCGGCTGCTCAACTGATAGGCCGTCACGGCGGTCACCGCGTAGACACTCGCATGAAGCTGCGTGCCGGCCAGCACGACGGACTGGCCGATCGCGTCGCCGGGCGCCATCCGCCTGACCTCCATGTCGCCGGTCGCGCCCGGCACGAACACCGACGCGACACCGGCCCCGACGATCGTCAGCATGCGCGTATCGGAATTCGACGCGTAGATCACCTCCCCTTTGTGGAACACGCGCGACGCCAGCGCATCGGCCAGCACCGCCAGATCCTCGTCACCGAGCTGCCGGAAGAGTTCGACCGCGCGCAGCAGCCGTTGGCCGCGCGACACCGGCCGGTGCGCCGCGGCCGTCCCGCCGAGCGGGCGCAGCGCGATGTCCGCGGCGGCCAGATGCCGGTGGGCCAGATCGTAGAGCCGGTTACGCACCGCCGCCTTTTTTTGCAGCGCGTCGACGTAACAGACGAGTTCGTATTCGACGGAGTTGGTCCTGAATGCCTTGACGACCGAGACCGGCGCGGGACTGGCCAGCACGTCCAGCGAACTGGCGGCAGCGCGGTCGAGCGCATCGATGACGACGGCCGGCCGCACTTCCGGATCGATCTCGATCGTCAGCGTCACGCCGTGCACGCTCGCGGGTTCGCTCAGGTTGACGATCGTCGCCTTCGCCGCCGTGCTGTTCGGCACGACGACCAGGTTGCCGAGGCTATTGATCATCTTGGTCGCACGCCAGTTGCTTTCGACTATCCGCCCTTCCAGTTCGCCGATGGCCACCGTATCGCCCAGGCGAAACGGCTGGGTGGTATTCAGGACGAGGCCCGAGAACACGTCGTTCAGCGTGTTCTGGACGGCCAGGCCGAGGATCACGGCCACGGCGCCCGAGGTCGCGACCAGGCCGCTCAGCGGCAGGCCCAGCACGTAGCCCAGCGCGGCCACCGCGGCCGCACCGAACACGGCGCCCGCGGCGATGTCGTGAAACAGCCGCTGGTTGCGCCACGCGCGCGGCAGCAGCAGATGGTCGAGCATCAGGCTGAACACCAGCGCGCACTGCAGCCACCACGCGACGCCGATCGCCTGGATGGCCAGCCGATCGAACCGGTCGGGCGAAGTCGGCACCGCGAGCGGGCTCACGCCGGTTGCGAACAGCACATAGGTCAGCGCGGCGAACGACGCACAGCGCCAGACCGCTTTCGTCGTCGAACGGCCAGGCCCGAGCAACCGCCATGCGACGAGGTCGGCAACGATGATCGGCGCGCCGTAAGCGACCGTGACGGACAGGTTCAGCATGCTGGAATGGGCCGCGTGCGCGCGTTGCGACTGGCGGGGAACCCGGGCGATCGCATGGCTCGCGCTAGCCGATCCGGCGAGCGGCCGCCGGCAGCGAATCGTGGCGGGAAAGGCCGGACTGGACAGGTTGCATGCGGTAGTCGCTCGATGACGCGCGAAGCCGCCGCGGCAACGCATGTGCCGACGGCCGCCCCACACTGGCATTCAATGGCGTCGCGACCTCGATGAGCGGCGGGGCGAGCCGGTCTGCTGCCCGCACGCCTGCGAATCGCCGACGGTCTCCGTCCATGCAATGTAGACGCACCGGCCGACCAGGTCCTGAGTTCAGGCTGAAACGTTCTGAATTCGGCAGCGGCGCGCGCCGTTACGGTTCGCGCGGCCGCAACCCGGCGTCGCCCGCCTCGAACCCGAGCGCGTTCAGTTCGGACCAGGCGTCGTGCACGACCTGCGTCGCCCCCGAGGTATGGGCGAGCGCGGCGGCATAGGCGGCCAGCAGGCGCACGCGCGCATCCTCGCGCACCCGTGTCTCGTCCATATTCCGCATCGCATCGAGCGCCGCGCGCGCCCGTGCGCGACATTCGTCCACCAGCGACAGTTCGAACAGGCACGGAACCGCGACCGCCGCCAGCGCGATGCCGACCTCCGCATCGCCGTTCGGCGAAAACGCCCAGTCGAGCGCCGCGCGCAGATTGCCGAGTTCGCGCCGGATCGCGTCGAGCCGCGATTCGGCCCGCGGCACGTCGTCGCCACCGGGCGCAAGCCTGAACAACGTATGGAAGTAGTTCGCATGCGCGCGGGCCGCGGCCGCGCATTCGCCGTTGTTCTCGAGCTGCTGCAGCGCATAGGCGCGCGTCGTGGTCAGCAGCCGGTAGCGCGGCGCGCCGTGCGTGCTCTCGAGGCTCAGCAGCGACTTCGAAACGAGGCCGGCGATCGTATCGAGCAGGTCCGCACCGGCCAACCCCTTCGTGCCGACGATGTCTCGCACCGCGTCGATCGAGAAGCTGTCGCGGAACACGCCGAGCCATCGCAACAGCAGGCGCTCCGCATCGCCGAGCAAGCGGTAGCTCCAGTCGTACATCGCCTGCAGCGTCTGATGACGCGGCAAGGCCGTGCGAAAACCGCCGGTCAGCAACCTGAAATGATCGTCGAGATGCGCGGCCAGCACATCGATGCCGAGCACGGCCGCTCGCGCCGCTGCCAGTTCGATGGCCAGCGGGAGACCGTCGAGACGCCGGCACACCGACGCCATCAGGGACAGGCTGCGCCCGTGGAGCGGAAAGCGGGGATCGGCGGCACGCGCGCGCGCCGAGAACAGTTGCACCGCGCTTGCGCCCAGGATTCCGGCATCGTCGGCGCCCTCGCGGGGCACGTCGAGCGGCGGAATCGGACACAGCCGCTCGCCCTGGATACGCAGCGCCTCGCGGCTGGTCGCGAGGACGCACAATCCGGTGTCCGACTCGGTCAGTGCAGTCGCGATCCGCGCGGCGGCGTCGAGCAGATGTTCGCAATTGTCGAGCACCAGCAACATCCGACGGTTCGCCACGCTGGCCAGCACCGCTTCGAGCGTCAGCGATCCGGCCGGCTGCACGATGCCGAACGCACCGGCCAGCGCGGCGGGCACGAATTGCGGACACGCAACCGTGGCCAGCGACACGAACGCGGCGCCATCCGGAAAGCTCGCCTCGGCCCGCATGGCCGCTTCGAGCGCGACCCGCGTCTTGCCGATGCCGCCCGCGCCGACCAGCGTCACGATGCGTGCGGTGTCGAGCGCCGCGAGGACGTCGGCGACGGTCTGCTCGCGGCCGACCAGCGCGGTCGGCGCGGCTGTCAGCCGCGACGCCGCGGGACGCACGGACGCCACGCCTTCGGCCCGCGCGCCGACCAGCCGATAGCCGCGCCCCGGCACCGTGACGATCAGGTTCCGGTCGCCGGCCAGCGCCTTGCGCAACGCGGCGACATGCACCTGCAGGTTGTTTTCCTCCACGATCGTGTGCGGCCACACGCGCTGCATGATCTCGTCTTTCGACACCAATGCGCCGTTCGCCCGAATCAGGAGTTCGAGAATTTCGAATGCGCGGCTGCCGATGCGCAGCAGTTTGCCGTTCGAGCGAATTTCACGTCTGTCGAGAAAAACGTGAAGCGTTCCAATCCTGATCATGGGAATTCTTAATCGATTTCTTTCATTGATGCCCTGTCAGAAATGACACCGGTTCGACGCCATGCTACGGCATTTGCGTCGAGAAATGATTCAAATTATCAGAACAGGAAGAGCAAATTTTTTGAATCGACAAGAACCACGATAGCCGTGCTGTCTCCCGGTATGCGCCGCGCCCCGCCCCGCCCGGCACGGTGCACCACGGCACCCTGGATTTTCAATGTGCGAAACATTCGTTCATCCGCGAACCCGCTTCACCGGATAAAACGGCCGATTGTCCCAAATCAGTTTCGCGATTTCGTTAATTGAAATCGCAGTTCGCATGGCTTGCGAAAAAACCTGGTAAAAGCGACGTGCAAAGCACAGCGAAATCGATGTCGGGCGTGAGAACCGGTCGGATTTTCCTTTCAGAACGATTCAGGCGCCGCTCAGGACATTCAGCGGCGCGGCGCGCGACGATGGTTCGACGGCGCCACCGTCGAGCGCCCGCCGTCACGCCGCGAGGAACACGACCATGGGCAACCGTATCGCCGACATCCGGATTCCCGACGGCCCGATCGCACGGGAGGCCGCCGCGACCGTGCGCGCCGGCGCACCGGAACTCCTGTTCCGGCACGCGATGCGCGTGTTCGCGTTTGCGTCGATCATCGGGTTGCGTCGCGGCATCGCCTTCGACGCCGAACTGCTGTACGTCGCCGCGCTGTTCCATCACTTCGGGCTGACGGAGCGCTACCGGCATTCGCGCCGGCGCTTCGAAATCGACGGCGCGAACGCCGCACACGCGTTCCTCGGCGGATACGGCGTCGCCGCCGACGATGCGGAGGAGGTCTGGCGCGCGATCGCGCTGCACACGAGCTTCGGCATTCACCCGTACATGACGCCGTTGACGGCGCTGCTTGGCGCAGGCATCGAGACGGATCTCTTCGCGCGTCATTTCGACGACGTGGGCCGATCCGAACGCGACGAGATTCTGAACGCGTGGCCGCGCGGCCCGTGTTTCAAGGAACTGTTCCTCGAGGCGCTCGCCGCGGGCACCGCACATCGCCCTGCCGCTGCGTTCGGCAACGTCGGCGCCGACGTGCTCGAGCGTTGCGACCCGGACTATCGTCGTATGAATTTCTGCGGCCTGGTGCTCGGATCGAAATGGGCGGAATGAGCCGGCCGGTCGGCCGGGCCCGCACCGCCACGTCACGGCCGCCGCCAGGTCATGCGCGGGCGAACGCCAGCAGTTCGTCGTTCAATCGTTGCGCATGCGTCAGATACAGCGCATGCGGCCCGCCCTCGTAGACGCTCAGCGTCGCGTGCGGCACGCGCTTCGCCGTGGCCGCGCCCGTGAGCGCGAGCGGCACCGTCTGGTCGTCGTCGCCGTGAATCACGAGCGTCGGCACGTCAAACTTGTCGAGATCCGCCCTGAAATCGGTTTCGGAGAACGCGCCGACGCAATCGAGCGTGCCCTTCAATCCGGCCTGCAGCGCCATGAACGAGGTCCAGTCGAGCGCGGCGCGCGAGATCGTCGAAGCGGCCCGGTTCGAACCGGTGAACAGCGGCCAGAATTGCTCGAAAAATGCCGCGCGATCGGCCACGATGCCCGCGCGAATACCGTCGAACACGGCCACGTCGACGCCGTCCGGATGGTCGTCTCGCCGCGCGACCAGCGGCGTCACCGCCCCCATCAGGACGACCTTCGCGATGTGTCGCGTGCCGTGCCGGCCGATGTAGCGCGCCACTTCGCCGCCGCCCATCGAAAAACCGACGAGCGTCACGTCGCGCAGCGCGAGCGTCTCGATCAGCGTCGCGAGATCGTCCGCCAGCGTGTCGTAGTCGTACCCCGTCCACGGCTGGCCGGATCGGCCGAAGCCGCGCCGGTCGTAGGCGATGCAGCGAAAACCGTTCGATGCGAGATGATGCATCTGGACGTCCCACATGTCCGCATTCAGCGGCCAGCCGTGAATGAACACGACCGGGCGCCCTGCGCCCCAGTCCTTGTAGTGGATCGAAACGCCGTCGCGTGTCGTGAACGTGCTCATGAAGATTCCTCAGCGGTGAAAATGCAGCGGTCGCCAGCGATGGCCGACGGACAGGGCGCACCGTCCCGGGTCATGAACGGGACAGCCTGACGATGAACCGCTCCAGTTCGGACGCGAGGATCACCTCGCGGTAGTTCGCGGGGCGCTTCGCGCCGCGCCACTGCGGCTTGTAGATCGCATCGCCGGTATGAATCGTGATGCCGGTCAGCGCGCAGCGGCCGAGGGCGCGGGACTTTGCGCTGATCCAGCGCTGCTCGTCGTAGCGGCAGCGCGTCGGATCGCTCCACGACACCAGGACCGACGAATCGGTCTGCCGCTCGGCGGCGACGATCGCGCAACGGCGCCGCACGCCGCCGATGCACGCGGGCGGCGCGTCGTCACGATGGCGACGGCGCGCGGCGTCCGGGTCGCGAAGATGCGACGGCGCACAGCGGCTCGCGGCCGGCGACGGGTCGAGCAGCGTCATCACGTGCTCCCAGCGATTGAATTCGTCCATGGCGGGTACCCAGGCAAGTGGCAAAGGGTGCGGATGGTTCGCACCCGCCCGCATTGCGGTCGTCATCCGCCGGCACGAACTGGCAAGATCCGCGACGGGATGACCTGATGCTGACGATAACGAGCCGCCGCTGAAGAATCTTGATTCCACGCTTAATTTTTCTGGCCGGCGCGGCGCGCGGCGTGCGCCGCGACCGGCTTCATGAAAATTCAGCGCGATTTCAGTACAGGCCGCATGACCCCGCGATAGGCTCCTGTCGGCGTTCGTTCGCGGTCGCGCGCCTGCCGGCCCGCGACCGCGAACGCACGCCGGCTGCCGGCGCGATTGCCGCATGCGGGCAGGTCCGAACCATCCATCCAACGCGGCATCGTTCCACCGCACGTTCAAGGAGTCCCAATGCGTCCAGCAGACATCGACGCCGTTCCCTCGGCGCGTCGCCGAGACATGCTGCTTGCCGGCGCGACCGCCGTTGCAGCCGCCGCGCTGCCGGCCGCCGCCGCAGCCGCCCCCAAACACGCCGCTTCCGCCCATCAAGGAGCCTATGCGATGAACACGATCACCACCAAAGACGGTACGCAGATCTACTACAAGGACTGGGGCAGCGGCCGCCCGGTCGTCTTCTCGCACGGCTGGCCGCTGTGCGCCGATGCGTGGGACGCGCAGATGCTGTTCCTCGTGCAGCACGGCTACCGCGTGATCGCGCACGACCGCCGCGGTCACGGCCGCTCGAGCCAGCCGTCGCAAGGCAACGACATGGACACGTATGCCGACGATCTGGCGGCGCTGATGAATGCGCTCGACCTGCGCGAAGCCACGCTCGTCGGCCATTCCACCGGCGGCGGCGAAGTCGCGCACTACATCGGGCGCCACGGCACGAAGCGCGTGTCGAAGGCCGTGCTGATCGGCGCCGTGCCGCCGCAGATGGTGAAATCGGCGTCCAATCCCGGCGGCCTGCCGATGGACGTATTCGACGGGATCCGCAAGAACGTCGCCGAGAACCGTTCGCAGTTCTACAAGGATCTCGCCGTGCCGTTCTTCGGCTTCAACCGTCCGGGTGCCAAGGTGTCGCAGGGCACGATCGACGCGTTCTGGGCACAGGGCATGATGGGCGGCATCCATGGCCAGTATCTGTGCGTCAAGGAATTCTCCGAGGTCGACTACACCGAAGACCTGAAGAAGATCGACGTCCCGACGCTGATCCTGCACGGCGACGACGACCAGATCGTGCCGATCGACGATTCGGCCCGCCTGTCCGCGAAGATCGTGAAGCACGCGCAACTCAAGGTGATCCCCGGCGGCGCGCACGGGATGTGCGTCGTCAACGCCGACCGGATCAATGCCGAACTGCTCGCGTTCCTGAAGGCGTAAGCATCGCGGCAAGGCGCGCCCGGCCTTCAGGCTTTCAGGCCGGCGCGCCCTTCAGCACGTTTCAGGAATTTTCAGGTCGTCGCGATGCCGTTGCGGCGTACGCGATCGCCAGGATCGTCGAAGCGCAAGATCCGCCGATCCGGCGTCGCACGCTCACGGCGCACGCGCCGGCCTGAGCAGCATGCCGATCAACACCCCCGCGACCGCGAAAGCCGTCGCGACACGGAAATTGTCGGCCAGTGCGAGCGTGGTTGCCTGGATGCGAACCGCCCGGTCGAGCAGCGCATAAGCTGCCTGGTCGCCGGTCGCGAAGGTCGCGCCGTGCGACACGAGCGACGCCGCGCCGGCCCGCAGGCGCTCCAGCGTTTGCGGATCCGACAGCGTGACATGCAGACCGACGAGATTCGAATGGGTAGCCTCCATGATGCGCTGGATCACCGTGATCGACGTCGTGCCGAGCTGCCCGCTCAGCAGGCGCGTCGTCTGCACGACGGCACCGAACGTCAGCGCGTGCTCGGCCGTCATATGCTTGCCGAAAAAGAACACGACCGACGTGAGCGCCATCGTCTGCCCCAACGCCTGGAGCAGTTGCGACGGGATGAAATCGGGTTCGGCCCAGACGGGCGTGAGTTGCGCGCCGAGCGCGAACGCGACCGCCACCATCGCGAAGCCGGCCACGATCAGCCGGCGCGGATCGACGCGTTGCAGCAGCCACGCCACGCACGGTGCGAACAGCAGCTGCGGCATCGCGATCCAGCGCAGCGTATCGCCGATCTGCAGCGGGCGCAGCCCGTAGGTGCTCGCGAGAAACGCCGACGGAATGAAGCTCGTGTTGAGCACGGTAAAGCGCACGAGGCCGACGAGCAGGATCAGCAACGCGACGTTGGGCAGCGCGAGGTAGCCGAGATCGAGCCCGGCCCGTCGCGACGTCAGTTCGTGGATCAGGAACGCGGCCACCATCACGATGCCGATGCACAGCAGCGTGACGATCAGCGGCGACTGGAACCAGAACAGCCGTTCGCCCTGATCGAGCGCGATGCACAGGCATGCGAACCCGCCGGCGCCGAGCAGCATGCCGCGCGTATCGATACCGGACGCGATGCGCTTGATCGGCTCGGTGGACAGCGACAGCATCAGGCAGACGATGAACGGCACGGTCAGCAGCGCGTTCTGCCAGAACAGCCAGCGCCAGCTCAGGTGTTCGCTGTACCACCCTTCGAGCGTCGCCGACAGGTTGAGCGACATCTCGAGGTTCATCGCATACGCGGCGATGCCGAACGGAATCAGCCGCGGCGGCAGCGTGCGGACGACGAACCCGACGGTCAGCGGCACGAACACGCCGGACGCGAAACCGGCCAGGCTCTGGAACACGATGAACGTGCCGAAGTTCGTGCACAGCGGCAGCACGCTTTCGACGACCAGGAATACCGCGGCGCCCGCCAGCAGCACGCGGCGCGTGCCGAACACGAAGGCCGCCGCGATCGCGAGCGGCCCGACGAACATCTGCGACGCGATGAACGCGGTGTTGATCCACGCGCCCTCGTCGAACCCGACGCCGAGCGCGCCGCGTATGTCGGCGAGCCCGAGCGACGTGATGCGCGACGTCAGTGTCGAGATGATCGCGCCGAGCAGCACGGCCGCGATCGCGGCGATCGAACGAAACGTCGGTATGTCGGAGGCCGGCGCTGCGGCCGGCCCCGGTGTCGCGCCATCGTGGGCGAACGTGGTGTTCATCGTCGAGCGGCTCCCGCACAAAAAGCTCGCGCAAGCATAGCGCGATGTGAAGAATCCCGTCTGTTCCATGGAGTATCCCGATCGTGACCACGAACTCGCCGGACACACCGCCCACTTCCACCGCGCGCTCGCGCAAGTGGCCGGCGGTATTGATCGCCGGATGCGCGCTGCTGCTCGTCGCATTGCTGGTGTACGAATTCGATGCGCATGACCGCGGCACCGACGACGCGTACGTGACGGGCCACCTGCACGTGATCTCGCCGCGCGTGGCCGGCACGGTCGAGCGCGTGCTGGTGAACGACAACCAGTTCGTGCACGCGGGCGACCCGCTCGTGCGGCTCGACCCGCGCGATTTCGACGTGCGCGTCGCGCTGCAGCGGGCCCGCGTCGCGCAGGCGCGCTCCGATGCGAGCCGCGCGAAGGCGCTGGTCGAGCAAGCCGAAGCGACGCTCGTGTCGGCGCATGCCGACGCCGAGAAGGCCGAGCTCGACTACGCGCGGGCACGCGAACTGACCCGCGAAACGCCGCGCGGGCTGTCGCAGCAGGAATTCGATGCCGCCAACGCGGCACGCAAGTCCGCCCGCGCACGCATCGAGGCGCCCGAAGCGCAGCGGCGCAGCGCACAGGCCGCGCAGCAGGCTGCCGATGCCGTGTCGAACCAGAACGATGCCGAGTTGCGCGATGCGGAGCTCCAGCGCCAATACACGACCGTCGTGGCGCCGTCGGAAGGCTACGTCGGCAAGAAGACCGTCGAGACCGGCGAGCATGTCGCGCCCGGCCAGGCGCTGCTCACGCTCGTCGAACCGCACCCGTGGGTGGTCGCGAACTTCCGCGAAACCCAGCTCCGGCACGTTCGCGCCGGCGACGTCGTGCAGTTGCGCTTCGACGCGCTGCCGGACCGGACCTTCAGCGGACACGTCGACAGCCTGTCGCCCGCGACGGGCGGGCAATTCTCGCTGTTGCCGCCCGACAACGCGACCGGCAATTTCACGAAGATCACGCAGCGGGTGCCCGTCAAGATCCTGCTCGACGGCCCGGCCTCGAGCGAACCGCGCATTCGGCCCGGCCTGTCGGTCGTCGTCTCGCTGCAACGCAGCCGAGAGCAGCCATGACCCGCATCGCCGCCCTGCTCGCCGCCGCCCTGCTCGCCGCCGGCCTGCTGAGCGCGTGCACGATCGCGCCACAGCCGCTCGCCCCCGTCGCGGTCGGAGCCGACCGGTTCCGCCATGCGGCTGCGCCCGACGAACCCGCACCGTCGCTGGTCGAATGGCCCGCAACGTTCGGCGCTCCGCCGCTCGTCGCGCTCGTCGATGCCGCGCTCGCCGGCAACCACGACATCCGCGCCGCCGCGGCGCGCGTCGCCCAGGCGCAGGCGCTGCTCGGCGTGCGCGAAGCCGCACTCGCGCCCACCGTCGGCGTCGATCCGTCGTTCAGTCGCTCGCGCGTATCGGGCACGGTCGACAACGCGTTACCGAAACGCACGATGCACAACTGGTCGGTGCCGTTCAACGCCGGCTATGAAGTCGATTTGTGGGGTCGCCTGCGCGGCAATGCGGAGATCGGCAGGCAGAACGTGCTGCAGGCAGACGCGGATCGTGCGGCCGTTCGCCTGCGCGTCGCGACCGACGTCGCGAGCGACTACCTGACGCTCCATTTCGTCGAGCAGGATCTCGCGACGCTGGCCCGCGCGATCGAGCTGCGACGCACCGCACTCGACGTGATCGCCGCGCGCGTGCGGGCCGGCGCGGCGAGCGATCTCGATGCGCTGCGCGCGGCGGCCGATCTCGATACGGCTCGCGCCGATCTCGCGGACAGCCGGCGGCTGCGCGAAAACCTCGTCGACGCGCTCGCCGTGCTGACCGGCGTCTCGCCGACCGCATTCTCGGTTGCACCGACCGCGTCCGCCATGCGCGTGCCGGAGGTGCCGCCCGGCCTGCCGTCCGCGCTGCTCGCGCAACGGCCGGACGTCTATGCGGCGGTGCGCCGCGTCGACGCGGCATCGCTCGAAATCGGCGTCGCCCGCACCGCGTGGCTTCCGACCTTGACGCTGACCGCCCAGGGCGGGTTCGCCAGCCGCGACCTCGGCGCGTTTCTCGATCGCAACAGTTCGCTGTGGGGCCTCGGCGCGAGCGTGGCCGAAACGGTGTTCGACGGCGGCAAGCGCGAAGCCGCGGTGGCCGCCGCGACGGCCGGCGCGGACCTCGCCGACGCGAACTATCGCGCGACCGCGCTGGGTGCGCTACGCGAGGTTCAGGACGCGCTCAACGACATCGCCGCGCAAAAAGAGCGGATCGTGCGCTACGACAGCGCTGCGCGCGCCACCGAAGCGGCGGCGCGGTTGTCGCTGAGCCGTTACGGGCACGGCTACGTCAGTTATCTCGAGGTCATCGACGCGGACCGGGACGCACTGAATGCACGACGTCAGCTGATTCATAGCCGCCAGGCACTCGCGATCGCGACGGTCAATCTGGTGCGCGCGCTGGGCGGCGGGTGGACGCCGCCTGCGTCGACACCGACGAGCGACGCGAAACACGCTGATCGATTCTGAAAAAACGCGCCCTCCGTCTCCGCTCGAACGGCCTCGCGCATCTTCATATCCATCGTAAGCTTACCTAACGTTTTTTGCGTTGCCCGGTGCCAGCGTGCCGCACGGATTGGTCATGCCAGCTTCCACCGAAGCGAGACCTGTCATGGATCGCCTGAAAATGGCGCGTCGAGCGCATCCCGCCGGGCGTATACGCGAGCCCGCGGCATTGCGCCGAAGCCGAAGCCGGCGCCGTTGCATCGAACGCGCCGGCACGCCCGCTCAGTCGCGTGCGCCGGCCGGGCCCACACCCAGCGCTTCGGCTTGCCGCACGAGATCCGGCAGCGTGCGGACCTGCATCTTCTTCATCACCTGGGCCCGATGCACCTTCACCGTGATTTCCTGCAGGCCGAGATTCGCCGCGATCTGCTTGTTCATCAGGCCCGCGACCACCTGGCTCATCACTTCGCGCTCACGTGGCGTCAACGACGCATAGGCCCCACGCACCGCGTCCAGTGCACGGTCGCGCGCAAGGCGCTCGCGGTCGCGGGCCAGTGCGCGGCCGACGGCATCGAGCATCGTTTCGTCGTCGAACGGCTTCGTCAGGAAGTCGAGCGCGCCGCCCTTCATCGCCTTGACCGTCGTGGCCACGTCGCCGTAACCCGTCATGAACAGGATCGGCACGTTCAGGCCCGCACGCACCGCTTCCTCCTGAAGGGCCAGCCCGCTCTCGTCGGCGAGGCGCACGTCGAGGATCAGGCAGCTCGGCACGGCGGGCCGCTCGAACGCGAGAAATGCCCGCGACGACGCGAACGTCTCGACGCGCCATCCCGCCGAACGCAACAGCGAACTCAACGCGCGCCGCAGCGTGTCGTCGTCGTCGACCACATAGACGATCGGGGCGGAGTCGCCTCCGCCCCGGTTGCTGATCGACGTCATATCCGGCGTGCTCGCCATGGCATTTCCTGTGTAGGCATTCGCTTCATTATCGAATGATAAACTAAGAAGCGACCGAACGAAACCGCCTCGCCGCACGCGGCTCGGCCGGCCGACGGGCCGCCGCTCAGGCAGGCGGCGCGCCGGATGCGACGTGATCGATCAGGTTGAGCATATCGTCAGACGGAAACGGCTTGCGCAGGAACGCGACCGCGCCTTGCGCAAGCGCGCGACGGACCGACTCGTCGTCGCCGTGCGACGACATGAAGATGACCGGAAGCGTCGGCTTGCGCTGAGCCAGCAGACGCTGGACGTCGAGGCCGCTCATCCCCTTCATCTTCAGATCGACCAGCACGCAAGCCGCGTCGTCCGGCGGGCCGGCCGCCAGGAATTCCTCGCCCGACGCGAACGGCAATGCGGTATGACCAGCCGATTTCAGCAGGCTGGCAAGACTCTTACGGACCGACGCATCGTCATCGATGATGCAAACAAGGGCCATGAAATGGGAACCTGAAAATTGTGTCAATCCGGAACATCGCGACGCAGCCTGCGCCGCATCGACAGGCGCAACCGCCGCGCGCCATGCCCGCGCGACCCGTGTGTCATGCCCACGGCCCTGCCGCCAGCAGCGGTTGCGCGGACGCTGCCGGCGCCTCCGCGCGCGCCTCGCCGGCGAAGGACCCACACCGGGCATGGACGCGGCCGGCTTCGCCCGACTCCGCCAGTTTCTCGAGCGCATACGCGCGCACGACCTCGAGCAGCGAATAACGCTTCGAGAGTCCGACCGAATGAACGACCAGCAGCGATTTCGACGCAAGGCTGACCAGGCAGTCGAGCACCCGAGCGGCGCACAGTTCGTCGCAGGCCGCCAGCGTGCATGCCGCATCGAGCCGGAACGCATCCGGAAACACCGCGAGGCGGCACAGCACGGTGCGCTCCGCCTCGCCGAGCAGCCGATAGCTCCACTCGATGGTGGCCCGCAGGTTCTGCTGGCGCGGATGGGCCGTACGCAGGCCGCCGGACAACGACAGCACGGACTTGTCGAGATCGGCCGCCAGCCCCTGGATCCCGAGCAGCGCGACGCGGGCCGCGCCGAGCTCGAGCGCGAGCGGCAGGCCGCTCAGGCGGCGGCAGATGGTCGCGATCGCGTCCAGCGTCTTCGCATCCGCGGGAATGTCGGTGCCCATCGCGCGCGCCCGGGCCAGAAACATGCGGACGGCACCGCACGCGACGATCTCGCCGTCGTCCGCGCCGGCCGGCGGCACGGCCAGCGGCCCGACGCGATACACGCGCTCGCCGGCGACACGCAGCGGTTCGCGGCTGGTCACGACCAGTAGCGCGCCGGCATTTGCCTCGGCGATCGCTTCGCAGAGGTCCGCCAGCTCGTCGACATGCTGCTCGGCGTTATCGAGCACCAGCATGACGCGCTGCCCGGCAATTGCGCGCACGACATCGGCCGGCCCGGCATCCGGGCCGCCCGGCAGGTCGAGCGCGTCCAGCACCGCGGACTCCAGCGTCGCGCCGCCCTGCCAACCGGCAAGATCGATCCGGACCATCTCGATGCCGCGCACCGTCGAACAGGCGGTCGCGACCTCCAGCGCGAGATGCGTCTTGCCGACGCCGCCGGGGCCGACCAGCGTGACGAGCGCCTCGCGCTCGAGCAGCGCGTGCAGCTCGGCCACTTCCTGCTCGCGGCCGATCAGCGGACATTTGCGCGGTGCGGTGCCCGCCCGGGCGCCGCGCGCCGGTTCGACCCCGTCCGGCTGACGGTCGGCATAGGCCAGGTCGGCCGGCGGCGCGAGCCGATAGCCACGGCCCGATTCGGTCCGTATCCAGCCGTGCTTGCCGCCGAACAGCTTGCGCAGCGTCGAGATGTGCACCTGGATGTTGTTCTCGACCACGATCGTGTTCGGCCACACCGCTTGCATGATCTCGTCCTTCGACACGAGCCTGCCGGCCGCCTTCACCAGCAGCTCGAGAATCTCGAATGCGCGGGCGCCGATATACCGGGGCTGCCCGTCGACGCAGACTTCCCGGCATTCAAGGGAAACCGTCACCCGCCCGAACGTGTACATGATCCGCACTCGGTTATGCTGCTCCGCACCTTGCGCCGCCTCGTGAGGCGACACCCTCTGTTTCGCCCGTCCGGCCGCATCGATGCGTGCCGGAAGGCTTGAACCTATCGTATGGCGCGGCGGGCGCGCCGGCCATTATCTATAGGTTTAGTCGGGTACCGGCCGGCCCGGTCGTCGGGAACGGCGTGGGGCGGGTACTGCAAATTTCCTCAGGCTGGCGGACAATGCACGGAACATGCCCAGACGTGCGCAACCCGGCCTTGCCGCCCCCGTTTTACGAACCGCTTTCACCCCGCTCCACCC
>NZ_WHNU01000027.1:0-122662 GCF_009362305.1 Burkholderia sp. BE17 | reverse complement strand
GGACGGGCACGGGCAATATCACGATCGCTCAGGGATTCACGTACAACAACGCCAATACGCTGACGCTGACTGCGTTCAACAACCTGACGGTGAATTCGGGCGCGGCGATCACCAATACGGGAAGCGGCTCGCTCACGCTGGCGTCGCAGGACCGGATGACGATCAACGCCAACATTGCGGTCGGGGGCAATCTTTGGCTGCAGGCGGGGGGCGGTATCGCCGTCAACACGCCTCAACTGACGGCGGGCCCGAACGCGAACTTGACGATCATTGGCGACAACAGCCCGTATGGTGTCGGGCTCGCGCCCGGCTTCAATTACGGGAATTCTTCGGCCGGCGCAAATACGCTGCTCGCCAATGTGGGCCGCAATTACGGCGGAACCAGCAACAACCAGGTGACGTTCAACAGCGGCACGGCCAATCCGGTCGTCCTGCAGGGCGGCAATGTGACCGTCATGTCGGGTAACCGGGGTGGCACGTCGGATTTTCTGCCGAGCTCGGTGGTGGTCGAATATGGCGCTGGCAAGAGCGCCTTCAACAACTCGCTTTTCGTGCTCGGCTTCGGCCAGATGGAGGTCGAGCGCTCGGATGCGGCGACTGGCACGGTAAAGCCCGACATCACGCTCGACCCTGCGGCAAATCTGGGCGGGGGCATCGTCTATTACGCGCTCGGGTCGAGCAGTTCGTCGACCGCGCTGACCGTGCCCACGAGCCTGAGCGCGCCGAATTCGGCCTCGCTGGTGTTTACAACCGCCAGCGGCAATATCGTTCTGCTCGGCAATTCGTACGCGGCGGGCTCAGTCGCAGCGAGCACTTTCTGGGGCCCGGGCGGTCAGCTCGTCATCGACGCGGGACGCATTAATAATTATGCGGCCGTGGATGTGGCCAACGCCTATGCAGGTAAAGGCGCCGTGCAGTTTTCCGGAACGGCGCCCACAATCCTGAAAGGGAGCGATGTCATTGTGTCGAGCGGTTGCAACACGGCGGCCAATTGCGCGGCGTCCGATCGCACCACGTTTGACCCGTCCGTTGTGCTCGTGCATCCGAATTCGGCGAGCGGCCAGTTCGGCAGCCTGGTCGTCGAAGGTTTCCAGAACACGGTGGTGCAGGACAGTGCGGGTGCAACCGTGCCGATTCTCGCGAGCACGCAGATCAGGGAGCTTTCCGCGAGCAACCTGATCGTGACGCAGAACCTGATTGTCGGTAGCGGCGGGACGCTGGATCTCGAGGCGGGCGCAAGCAACGGACTGCAGCTCAATACGCTGACCAACTCAGGTCTGCTCACGTTCGCGCAGCCGAATACGATCCTGCAGGGTGACTATGTCTACCTCTGGTCGGGAACGGGTACGGCGGTCGCCGGTACGATTCCGACGGCTTCCCAGGCGACGTGGCAAGGGTCGGTGTCGGCGACCGAGGCGCAATTGCCCAGTCAGGGGCGCGTGTCGTTCGATACGCCCACGAACCAGGTGCAATTGCGTGCGGGCAATAGCGGCAATCAGTTTGCCGCTGTGGACATTCGTGGTTTCGATGATACCCGCGTCGATCTGCTGCAGAACGGTAGCAATACGGCTACGTCGAACTTGTTTGCGGTCAACGGCTCTCTGATGATTCAGGCCAGCGGCAACATTGTTCTGCCGCAGGGCTACGGTACGACGGGCGTCGCGAAAACAATGGCCGTCACGAGTTGGACAACGTTGCAGGCCGGCTTCGATTACGCGACGGGACAGAGCGATCTGTTTGGCGAGCTCAAGGTGTTGGCGCCGCAGCCTCTTTGGCAAATTGGCGGCAACGTCATGCTTTGGTCGGGGTTGGGTTATAACCAGACTACGGGTCAGGTTGACAAGATTGATTTTGCCGGTGGCGCGACGGGGCTGGCCACGCCGAGCATAACCGACAGCATCGACGACTACGCGTACTCGGGTAAGCCGATCATCCTGCAGCCGTCGTCGTCCGGCATGTTCGGCTTGGTCGACCTGCGAGGTTTCGGCAACGTCGACCTCTATGCGGTCAGCGCGTCCACCACGCCTGCATCACTTTCCTGGTCGGGAAGCGTGCTGAACGGATTCACGCAAAGCTTCCCGCTTGCCACGACCGGCTCGAACTACTTCCGGATCTTCGCGGATCACAACATCGATCTGTACAACCAGTACTTCCGCATCGGCCAGACGGGCAGTCTCACGTCTGTCGACCTGGAGGCCGGCTACAACGCGTTCAACTACGACACGGCGGTCAAGTCGGGCAAGCTGACCTTCATGGATCCGGCGACGCTGACCGCGCGAACCAATCTCGCGGCGTTCCAGCCAGGCGGGACCGACGAATACATTCTGGTGAACAACCGGGGGAACGATACCGGCAGCGCGAACGACCTGACGAACCTGCAGTGGGACTGGACCACGGGCGGCATCAACTACGTGCCGTTCCTGGACAGCATTCAGCTTCTGTCGTTCCGCAACGTGACGCTGCAGACGGCCGGCAATCTGCCGATGAATGGCTCGCGGGTGTGGGGGCCGGCTCCCGACAATTTCGGGTCCGTCCAGATATCCCCGTTCGGCGGCAGCGTGGTGCCGGCACTCGAGGGCGATATCACCATCGTCCCGAACGTCTATGTCAATCCGCAACCCGTCTACCCGAACTGGCCGCTCGACGGTTTCACCGCTTATACGCTGATCGGCAATAGCGTCAATACGACGGGCATCCTCGGATTCAATTCGGGCGTGACGTCCGCCGTATCGGGCAACGATGTCAGCAACGGCATCGGTTATACGGTCAGTGTGCTGCACAACGCCGTGCTGGCCGATGGCGTGACGGCCGGCAAGACCTCGAGCGTGGTCAACGTATCCGCGGATACGTCCAGCTCGCCGAACGATCTGGCGGCGGACGAATTCATCAACATGAACCTGACGGCGCTGCGGGGAGACGTCACGGTCAACTCGCGCGGCGCGATCATCATGACAGGCTGGGGCAATGCCACCGACACCAGCAACATCACGATCCGGTCGCAGGGTGACATCGGCATCGGCGCCGATTTCAAGCGTAACGGCGCGGGCAATCTGACGTTGCAGGCGGACGCCAATCTCAGCAGCATCTTCGGCGGCTACGCGGCGATCGGCCCGCTCTATACCGGCGGCAACACCGATCCGCGCGGCTACGACACGTCGGGCGCCGACGGCCGCGGCGCCGTGTTCAGCGTCGATACGTACAGCGGCATCCAGCCAAATTTCGGGCAGGTCTGGACGCTCAGCACGGTTTTCACCGTCCCTGCCGGCGCGAGCGGGGCGTGGTATACGCTGAGCGGCACGCCGATTGCAGCGGGTACGGTGCTGGCCGCTGGTACATCCGTGATCTCGGTTAACGGGAACATCGTCAACGGCAACAATTACGGCACGTTCTTCACGGCGCTCAACACCACCGGTGGCCAGAACGTGTATGCGATTTACAGCTACAGCGTCGTCAACAACGGCCGCATTGCCAATTTCACGTCTCTTGGCGTTGGAACGACAGTCGGCGGCGTCACGGCCGGAACGGTTTCTTCAGATGCCGGAATCGTCACGGACGTGGGTGGACAATCTAATCCGATCGGCACGATCGTGACAGGCAACACGGGCAGCCAAGGGCTCGGCCTGTCCGGTCAGTTCTATACAGTCCCCCTCACCCAGTACATCAATTTCAGCACCAGCGCATTTACCCAGTACTCGACCAGTCAGCCTTCGGGCATCCTGACCAACTGGGCGACGCCGCTGGCATGGCAAACCCAGGTCAGCTCGCCGCACACCATCACAACGGGGACGGGGAATCTCGATATCCGGTCGGGCTACGAGTATCAGAACGGCGTTGCCGGTCATCAGGCGGGCGACGTGGCGGACCTGCGTCTCGGCAGCGGCACGCTCGCCAACACAGGCCTGAACAATCCCGAGACGGTCGCGACGTGGCTCAAGGTCGGCACGACGACGGGCAGCCTCTCGATCGCCGGGTACCGCGACATCATCGTGTCGGATCCGGGCGGCATCTCGCCGGCGGCCGGGACGGCGCCGGTCACGCTCGTGGCCAACCGCGATCTCGATGTCCTGTCGTCGCTGTCGCGGGCGTCGTCGGGCTCGCTGCTGACGCTGGGCGCGGGCAACATGATCGTCACGTCGCCCGGCGCGGTGATCAGCGCCGACCAACTGCAGCTGATCGTCGGCAACGGTGCGGACATCGTGACCAGCGTGAATGGCTTGTCGGGCGAGCTGATCGCGCCGGCGAGCAACGCCACCGGCGTGCTGGGCGTGGGCGGCACCTATCGCGGCATGTCGATTCTGGGCGATACCCCGACCGGCGTGCTGTCGGTCACCAACAACAAGACGGTGACGATCAACAGCGGCTTCGTCAACGGGACATTGGCCGCCTTTACCTTCGGCCCGAACGGACTGAATTGGCCTGCGCCGGCGCCGTACGGCTCGCCGACGACCAACCCGCTCGATCCGGTCGGCCTGTCGGCGCAGAGCGCGGGCGCGACGCTCGCGGGCAGCATCAACGTCGGCACCACGGCGGGCGACATCATCGTCAATGCGCCGATCACGGTCGCGAATTCGTCGGGAATCACAACCGGCGAAATCAACCTGAAAGCCGCCGGCAACATCGCGATCAACAGCAACATCACCGATTCGGTGAGTGCGCCCAACGGCAACGTCTTCCTGCAGGCCGTCAACGGCAATATCACGCACAGCGGCACGCAAGGGACCAATACGGTCAGCGGCAACGACCTGACGATGATCGCCAGCGGCGCGATCGGCGCGACGGGGAGCGGCAATGCGATCGACACCAACGTCAACGTCGCGCTGTTCCAGTCCGGGGCGGGGACGTACCTGTACCAGTCGGGTCCGCTCGCATTGACGGCGGCCGGCAGCGCAAACGGCACGGTCAACATCACGGACAGCCAGAACACGCTCACGGTTGGCAACTTCCCGGCCGGCACGACGCCGCAGTCGACGCTGACGTCGGCGGTGACGAACAACGTGTACGCGAATGGCCTGACCTCGGCGGTCGGCATCGTCGACACCGGCAGCAACAGCATTACCCTGAACGCGATCGGCGCGAACAGCGACGTGATGGCAGCGGCGCACACGTATACGCCGAACGGCTCGATCACGGTGAACGCGGGCCGCAACATCCTCGACACGCTGGAAGACGCGAACTACGGCGACATCGGCATCGGCACGGACACGCCAACCTCGAACAAGCTGGCGTTCTCGGCGGGCGGGACGCTCACGTTGACGGCAGCCAACACGATCGGCGGCGACGGCTCGACCACGCCTGATCCGCTCGACGTCTATTTCGGTAACTTGAACGCGACGGCCAATGGCACGCAGGCGCTGTCCGGCGTGTACTTGACCGCGCTCGACACCAACGCGTCAGGCGGCGTCGTGATCGGCGGCGGCGTAAGTTCGCAGAAGAACATCGACATCACCGCGCGCGCGAGCACGGTGGCGGGCAGCGGGTCGCTGGACGTCGTCGGCGCGATGACCACCGCCAACGGCGGCTACATCCGCCTCGCGGCAGACCGCGACGTGGACGTCGACGGCGCGGTGAGCGCGGACACCACCGGTAATCTGGTGCTGACGGCGGGCCTGAGCGGTACCGGCAACATCAATCAGGGCGCATCCGGCACGTTGACGAGCGGTAGCGGCGAGATCAACGCGTATGCCGCCACCAGCATCAACTGGGACGCCAACGCGACCACGGCCGGCAACATCCTCGCGCAGTCCGGCCAGGCGATGACGTATGGCGGATCGGGGGCGCTCAATGCGGCAGCCGTGGTGCTGACGTCCGGCACGACGATCGGCACATCCGCCAGCGCCGTGCAGACGAACGCCAATAGCCTCGCAATCGCGAACGGCGGCGATGCCTACGTGAACAATACCGGCGCGGTGACGCTCGCGGCGGCGAGCAGCAACAACGCCAGCATCAATGTCGGCACGACGAACGGCACGATCGCGGTCGGCATCGTGAACGTCGCGTCGAACGTGGTGAGCGGCACCGGCAAGGACGTGGGCTGGGACAACAATCCCAACAACACGCCGCTCGCGGCGGGTGCGGCCCTGGTGGGCGTCGCCGCGAACGGTAGCGGCAACGTGACGCTCACCGCGAACGGCACGGGCTCGAACGTGCTGATCAATCAGAACGTGACGAGCGGCAGCGGCGCGATCACGGCGACTGCGGACACCAACGTGGTGTTCAACAAGGGCGTCGCGCAGACCGGCACGGGTGCGACCGGCATCGTGTCGCTGACGGCGACCAACGGGCAGATCATCGACAACGAGGCGGCTGCCGCGGCGGTGGTGATCGGCAATACGCTGAACGCGACGGCGGCGAACGGCATCGGAACGGCGGCGAGCGCGGGCGGCCCTGGATCGGCGGGCGATCTGGCCACGCAGGTGGCGAACCTGGATGCGGTAATCACGGGCACCGGCAACGCGGTGGTGCAGAACAGCGGCGCGCTGAACGTGATGGGCAGCGTGGGCACCAATACGTTGAACGTGGGGTCAACGGCGGGCATCACGGTGAGCGGCCCGATTGCCGCGCCGGGTGGCACGGTCGACCTGACTTCTGGCATGAGCGCGCTCGGTTCGACGGGGCTTGTGAACAATGCCGGCGGGGTCACGCTCGCATCGGATGTCACGACTGGTAAGCTGGCGATCAATTCGTCGGGCCTGGTACAGCAGACGGGCGGCACGATCAAGGATTCTGTTCTTTCGGTTGATACCACGCGGTACACGGCCGGCAACTCGGCGACGCTGACCAACGATACTTCGACGCTGACCGAAACCGGCTCGACCGTTACGGGCAACTACACGATCAGCACGGGCGGGACGCTGAACCAGACAGGCAGCACGACCGTTGGCGGCAACCTGACCGAGACGGGATTCACCAGCGGCACCGTCAACGGAACGGTGAAGGTCGGCGGCAACTACAACGGTGTGAACAGCTACGGCCCCGGAGGCAGCATTACGGCCGCGGGCGCGAACAGCTGGACCAACGCCAATGCCGCGACGACCGGCGTCGTGGTGGCGACCGGCACGGCGCCCGACTTCGACCTGGCCTCCGCGAACCTCGGTACCGGCAAGAACATCACGGTGGATCTGCGCAGCAAGACCTCCACGGTGACGGGCGCGCAGAATGCGATCCTGCTCAACGGCAGCGGCAGCAATGAACTCGGCGCGGTCACGCTGACGACGGGCGGCAAGGTTACGGTCGCCACGGCGACCAACGACTACAACCTCGTGCAGACGGCGCCGGTCAGCGTCGCGTCGCTGACGGTGAATGCGGTCGCCGGTTCGAGCGCGGCCAGCGGCCTGCAGAACAATGGTCTGGGACTGATCAACGGCATCAACTACGGTACGCACGACAACGCGCTGAACGGCGGCAACGGCAGCCGCATCGCGTTGATGTCGTCGGGCAACAACATCGGCGCGATCGCGATCAACAACGCCGATACGGCAGGCATATCGAGCGACGGCAGCATCACCGTTAACAAGGTGACGGTGAACAACGGTTTGTCGGTGGTCTCGACGGGCGGGACGATCAGCAATGGCGCCGGCACGGCGATCCAGGCGCGCACGCTCGATCTGTCGGCACTCAACGGCATCGGCACGGCAGCCACCCCGATCAATTACGACACCGCCACGGTGGTGTCGGCGACCGGGGCGCCCGGTGTGCTGGCGACGTCGGTGACCGGTCCGACCGGCAACACGTTCGTGTCGACGACCGGGGCGGTTCAGCTGGGCGGCACGGTCAACACGATTGGCTTCGCATGCAGCAGCACGTCGTCGAATGTATGCAATCCGGCCACGACGACGACGGGTACGACAGTCGCAACCACGTCGGTTGGCAATAGCGCGCTGCTGGGCAACGTCACGCTGACGGCGGCCGGCCCCGTGACGACAGGCAATACGGTGACGACCAACGGCGGCAACATCACGATCGCGAACAGCAGCGGCAACGTGACGTTGAGCAACGCAGTGGCGGCCGGCGGCCAGGGCAACGTGGAGCTGACGTCCGCCGTGGACCTGCTGGTCAATGCAGCGGTCAGCTCGGCCGCGGGTGAAATCAATGCGCTGGCAGCCAACAACGTGTTGCTGGGCGCGAACGTGAGCACCGGTGGCAATGTGTTCGTCGACGCCGCGAGCAAGGCGATCACGCAAAGCGCCGGCACGGTGAGTGGCAAGGGCATCGTGCTGACGGCCGGTACGACGATCGGCACGGCCGCAGCGCGCATCCAGCTCAATTCGAGCCAGCTGGCGCTGCAGTCGGCCGGCAGCGCGTATGCGACCGAACAGGGCCCGACGAAGGTGGCCGGGGCAACCACGGCCAACGGCGCACTGGATGTGCAGACCGTCGCAGGCGACCTGACGGTGGGAACGGTGAATCTTGCACCGATCGTTACCGGCAATGCGATCGGCGCGGCACTCACCGGGTTGAACGCCAATGGCACGGGCACGATCCGCACGCAAGCCAATGGTGGTGATCTGAACGTCAATGCCGCGATGACGAGCGGCAGCGGCGAGATCAACGCGAAGTCGACTACCGGCAATGTGAACCTGGCCGCGAACATCACGACGACGGGCAATGCGTTTGTCGAAGGCAACCAGGCGATCACCTATACGGCCGGCACGATCACGGCGAAGGGTGCGGTGCTGACCTCGGACAACGGGCCGATCGGCGCGGTCGGCCCGGGTACGGTGCAGACGGCGGTGAGCAGACTCGGCGTGAATTCGGCCGGCGATGCGTTCGTGAACAATGCGGGCGCGATGACGGTGGCGGCCGAATCGGCCAATAACGGCAATCTCACCCTCAGCACCACGAACGGCACGATGACCGTGGGCAGCGTCGCGCTGACGCCGCTGATCGGCGGCAATGCGGCCGGCCTGACGTTCTCCGGCGTGAGCGCCAACGGAAGCGGCAATGCAAGCCTCACGGCGGGCGGCACCGGCTCCGATGTGCTGATCACGCAGAGCGTGACCAGCGGCAGTGGCGCGATCGACGTGACGGCGAACCGCAACGTGACGTTCAACAACGGTGTGGCGCAGACGGGCGCCGGCGCGACGGGCATCGTTTCGCTGACTGCGACCAACGGGCAGATCGTCGACAACGAGGCGGCGAGCACGGCGGTGGTGATCGGCAATACGCTGAACGCGACCGCGGCGAACGGCATCGGAACCGCGGCGAGCGCGGGCGGCCCTGGATCGGCGGGCGATCTGGCCACGCAGGTGGCGAACCTGGATGCGGTAATCACGGGCACCGGCAACGCGGTGGTGCAGAACAGCGGCGCGCTGAACGTGATGGGCAGCGTGGGCGCCAATACGTTGAACGTGGGTTCGACGGCGGGCATCACAGTGAGCGGCCCGATCGTCGCGTCGGGCGGCACGGTCGACCTGACTTCAGGCATGAGCGCGCTCGGCTCGACGGGGCTCGCGAACAATGCCGGCGGGGTCACGCTGGCATCGGATGTCACGACCGGTACGCTGGCGATCAATTCGTCGGGCCTGGTGCGGCAAACGCAAGGGACCATCAACGATACATCGTTGCGGGTCAATACCGCGCGCTTTACCACAGGCAATTCGGCGATCCTGAATAACGGGACGTCGACGTTGACGGAGGCCGGTTCCAGCGTGGCGGGCAATTACACCATTACCACGCAGGGCACGCTGAATCAGACGGGTGCCACGACCGTCGGCGGCAGCTTCTCCGAAAGCGGCGAAACCGGCGGTACGGTGTCCGGCATGGTGAAGGTCGGCGGCAACTACAGCGGCGTGAATCAGACGTCCGGCGGCGGCAGCATCACGGCGGGCGGCTCGAATAGTGCCGTCAACAACAATGCGGCCTTGACGGGAGTCGTGACGGCCAACGGTACCGGACCGGACTTCGATCTGGCGTCGGTCAATCTGTCCGGCACGACGCTTTCGAACGTGACCGTGAACCTGCGTTCGATCAGCGCGAGCGTCGCCGGCGCGACCGATGCGGTCCTCCTGAACACCGGCAACAACGCGCTGGGCACCGTGACGATCACGACGGCATCGGCGCCGGTCACGGTGACGACGGGCTTGCACGACTACAACCTCGTGCAGACGGCGGCCATCGAGTTGCCGGGCACGACTTCGCTGACCGTCAACGCTGTCGCGGGCGCCAACACACCGACGCAAATGCAGAACAATGCGCTCGGTACGATCGGCGGAATCAACTATGGCACGCACGATAATGCGCTCAACGGTGGCCAGGGCAGTCGTATCGTCCTGAACAACCCGGCCAATACGCTGGCCGGCGTCACGATCAACAACGCGGATGCCGCGAACGTCGCGGCGAGCGGTAACTTGTTGCTCGGCGCGATCACCGCCGCAAACAGTGTCGTCGCTACCTCGCAGAACGGTGCGATCACCCAGAAGGCCAATGCACCTGCGGTCGTGGCGTCGGCGTTGGTCCTCAATTCGGCGACCGGTATTGGTGCTAGCAACGCGCCGATACGCTACGACACGGCCACGGCCATTGCTGCCGGTGACACGCCGGTGTTGGCGACGAACGTCAGCGGCAACGGTGGCACCGCGGTGTCGACGACCGGCGCGGTGCAACTCGGCGGCGCGATCAACGAAGTCGGTTTCGATCTGACCAGTTCCAACCTGTCCGGTACGACGAGCACCGGCACGTTGTTGTCGCCAACGCTGACGAGCAATACGGCGGCCACGGGCGAGATCAACCTGAAGTCGAACGGCACGGCGACGCTGGCCGCGAACGTTGCAACGACGGGCAACGCGTTCATTCAGGCCGGCAGCGGCAATATCGCGCAGACGGGCGGCACCGTCGCAGCAAACAGCGCGGTACTGACGGCGCTGGCGGGCGCGATCGGCACCGCGAGCAATCCGGTCGCCACGGCCGTCAATACGCTTGGTCTCGACGCGCAGCGTGACGTCAATGCGTCGAATGCGGGCGCACTGACGCTCGGGGCAATCACGACTACCAATGGTGCGGTGAACGTCCTGACCACCAACGGCACGCTGACCGTCGGTGCGGTCAACGTGCTGCCGACGCTGGCTGGCAACGCGATCGGCCTGACCCAGAGCGGCGTGAATGCAAACGGGACTGGCGCGGTCAACCTGAGCGCGGGTGGCACGGGCTCGAGTTTGCTCGTTGACCAGAACGTGACGAGCGGGAGCGGTGCGATCACCGCAAGCGCCAATCAGGACATCACGTTCAACACCGGCGTGATGCAGACCACCACGGGCACGACGGGCATCGTCTCGCTCGCGGCCGCCAACGGTCAGATCATCGACAACGAGCCGGCATCGTCGCCAGTCGTGATCGGCAACACGCTGAACGCGACAGCGGCCAATGGCATTGGCGCGGCGGCAAGCGCCGGCGGGCCGGGCTCGGCCGGCGGCCTGGCGACGGCGGTCTCGACGCTGAGCGCCACGGTCGCAGGCACCGGTGACGCGGTGATCCAGAACCAGGGGGCGTTGAACCTCAGCGGCAACGTCGGCGCGAACGCACTCAAGGTTGGGGCGACCGCGGCTATTACGGTAAGCGGGCCGATCAATGCATTCGGCGGCAGCGTGGACCTGGTTTCGGGTATGAACACGCTCGGTTCGACGGCACTGTCGACCAATGCGGGTGGCGTCACGCTGGCGTCCGACGTAACCGCCGATACGCTGTCGATCAATGCGTCGGGCCTGGTGCAGCAGACAGCGGGCCTGATCAGCGACCGTACCTTGCTGGTCGATACGACGCGCTTCACGACGGGTAATTCGGCGACGCTGACCAACGGCACGGCTGCGCTGATCGAGAACGGCTCCTCGGTGGCGGGCAACTACGACATCACTACCCAAGGCAGCCTCGACCAGACGGGTAGCACCACGGTGGGCGCCAACCTGACCGAGACCGGCCAGTCCGGCGGCGCCATCAACGGCACGGTGAGTGTCGGTGGTAACTACACTGGCGTGAACGCGTATGGCCCGGGCGGCAGCGTCACGGCTGGCGGCTCGAACAGCGCGACCAACGCCAATGCGGCGACCACGGGTGTCGTGGTGGCGAGCGGCAGCAGTCCCGATTTCGACCTGTCGTCGGTGAACCTGGCGGCTGGCCATGACGTGACGGTCGATCTGCGCAGCACCACCGTAACCAGCGTGGGCGGCGCGACGAATGCGATCGTATTGAACCGCGGCGCGAACGCGCTGGGCACGGTGACGCTGACCACGGCGAAGGCGCCCGTCACGCTGACGAAGAGCACGACCGACTACAACCTGGTGCAGACGTCGGCGATGGACCTCGGCAACGTGACGGTCAATGCCGTGGCCGGTTCGAATACGGCCACGGGCATGCAGAACAACACGCTGGGTACGATCGCGGGCAGCAGCTATGGCGCGCACGACAACGCGCTCAACGGCGGCCAGGGCAGCCGCATCGTGCTGAACAACCCGACGAACACGATAACCGGCATCACGATCAACAACGCGGATGCGGCGAACGTGGCGGCGAGCGGCAACCTGGTGCTCGGGGCGATCACGGCAGCCAATAGCGTGGTCGCCACTTCGCAGAACGGGGCGATCGCACAGAATGCGAGCGCGCCGGCGATTGTCGCGTCGGCTTTGGTGCTGAACGCGGCATCGGGCATCGGCGCCAGCAACGCTCCGGTGCGCTACGACACGGCGACGGCCATCGCGGCAGGCGCTACGCCCGTGCTGGCCACGAGCGAAAGCGGCAGCGGCAGCACGGCGGTGTCCACCACCGGAGCCGTGCAACTGGGCGGCGCGATCAACGAGGTGGGTTTCACGCTCGCCAACTCGAACCTGTCGGGCACGACCACCACGGGCACGATGCTCACGTCCACGGGCGTCGCCAACACGGCCGATACCGGGGAAATCAACGTGCTTTCGGCCGGCAGCGCCACGCTCGCGGCGAACGTGACGACCAATGGCAATGCCTTTATCGAGGCAACGAAGGGCGACATCGTCCAGCGCGCGGGCAAGATCAGCGGAGCAGCCGCGGTGCTCACCGCGGACGCCGGGAATATCGGCACGGCTGCGAGTCCGATTGCAACGAACGTACAGACGGTCGGCCTCAATGCGCTCGGGAACGCCAATGTGGTGAACGATGGTGCGCTCGATGCCGCTGCACTGACGCACAGCAACGGCTCGATTGCGATCAAGACGCTCAATGGCCCGCTTAGCGTTGGTGCCATCAATGTCCAGCCGGCGCTTGGTGGCAATGCGGCGGGACTGACGGCATCGGGGGTGACCGCGGACGGTAGCGGCAACGTTGTGCTGCAAGCTAACGGCGGAGACTTGAACGTCGATGCGGCGGTTGCAAGCGGTGGCGGTGAAATCAACGCGCGTTCGTTCGGCGGCAACTTGAACCTTGCGGCGAACGTTGGTACGACAGGTAACGCGTTTCTCGAGGCGAACAACATCGCTCAATCGAACGGCGAGATCAGTGCGACGGGAGCCGTGCTCACCGCCGATACCGGCTCGATCGGCTCGGCTGGCGGTACTGGACCTCTGCAATCATCCGTGCACTCGCTCGGTGTTACCGCGGCGCAGAACGCGTCTGTTATCAACGCGCTTCCGATGACGGCTGCCGCTCGCACCCAAGGCGACCTGTCTCTTCAGACGAAGACCGGCCAACTGACGATCGGCGATCTGACGCTGTCGCCGGGCGTATCGGGTAATGCAGTTGGCATCGCGCAATCTGGTGTTTCGACGCAGGGCAATCTGGCGCTGCTCGCGGCGCCGGCATCGTCCAGCGGCGTGCTGGAGATCGATTCGCCGGTCAGTGTGGGCCAGGCGATGATCGGGGCCGGCGGCCTGGACGTGAACGTTCGAAACAACGTCACGGTTGGCGGCCCGATCACGTTCGTCGCCGATGCGGCTTCGGGCGCGAACCCGGGGCCGGGATGGTTCCGCAACACGGCAAACGTCGTGTCCAACGGGGGGGGCGTTGCGGTTTATGCGGTGGCCGGCGGTCAAGCACCCGATGGCTATGCGACCGATGCGGTGAATCAGGTCGTGTTGGGGAATATCAGCGGTATTCCGAGCGCGTCGGCGCCCGCAAGTCGCTGGAACAGGGCGTATCCGTCCAGCAGTTTCGTTCCGCAAGTCGGGTTGATCGAAGGGAACGGGCTCTTCTACAAGGCAACGCTTGTGGCGATTCCGCCTTCGCAGCAGGCCATCAGCCCGGGCGGGACGAAGGTGACCGGCACTACCAGTAACGGCAGTACCAGTAACGGCACGTCCGGCCCATCGAGCGTCTCGGTCGCCAGCGCAGGGGTGTTTATCCCGGCGGCGCAGAATGGTACGGCGCAGAGCCAGTATGGCGGACTCTTTGCGGTGGATCTGAGCGACCTCTATGGTTCGCCTGCCCCATGGGGAGTCGACGCAACGGCATCGCCGTATGTCCGCGCGACATTCGAGGCGTCATTCCCGATAAACGGCAACTATGCACCGCCGCGCTTCACATTCGGCGTTTTCCCTTCAACTGTCGTTACCTGTGACAACGAGCTGCTCGGCGACAAGACCGATGTGAAGCTTGCGTGTACGCAGGTGTTGTCCTTGTCGGCCCGTTAGCAGACGGCGACGCCCTCGAGATTGGACGCCACGGGCGGACAGTCTTCGGGGGCGATCGCATCCTGCTATATGAACCATCTTATTAAAATTCGTCCAGGATCGATCGCGGAATAGATTGCGGTATAGAAGGGGGAATAATTTATTCGGATTACTTATCTTGTGCGTGGGCAGGAAAAATTATTTGTTTCATTGTTGCCGAGGCGGAATGCTGCTGACGCAGATTATCGAAGCAAATTTGAACCCCCTGCGTATATGCATGGCACTTGATGCGTCGTTTGTTTCAGTGTCACAAATCTTGACAGTCTGGTCATGGGGCCTGTTTAGAGTACATCAAGCCGACTGGTTTCCTGGCTTCGGTCGTCTAGCGATCGCCAGGGCGTCGAAAACGCAGAATTACGTATTCGTTGTAGCGATATGAAAACAGTCAAGACTCGGATTGCGATGACCGTTGAAAGATGGCAGCCATCGATGAACGGTGTGGCGCGAGGGCGCAGGTACGTCGAGAAATTCGTGGTGCCCGCGCTGGCCTTGAGCTGTGGAATCGGCCTGAGTGCCCGGGTTTCGGCCGAGGAACTGTCGTCGGCACTTCCGCACGACGAGCAGTTGCTGCGTGAGCTCGTCGAAATGCACGATCGCGGTCCGCGCGACTCGGAACTGCTGCAGCGGGCCATCGATCTCATCCAGCGTGACCAGAACGAGATTCAGCGGCTGCGCAACGAGGTTGCCGCATTGCGCGGAAAGTCGAGCGATACGGGATCGGCCATTCCTATCGGTTCGACTCGCGAAAGTGAGCCAGCCCATCCGGCTACTGCAACGTCGCGCAATGCCGACGTTGCCGGAGTGCGAAGCGGTGGTCCCGATAGTGCCGCCGTAAATGCACCCGGTCGGAGTTCAGAGAAAACCCAGCTCGGAATGGCTCCGCCTGCGAGATCGGCAACGCATGGAAATCCGACCGCCGGCGACATCTCGGGAACCGTTGGCAGCATTACATTGGCTGCACGCGACATTACCCGGGCACAACCGGAGAGCGCGCCGACAGACGATCGCGCGACGAACGCGTGTGGTGCAAGGCCGGTAGCCCTGCAGGGCCCGACGCCGCTCGCTCCTACATTTCCCGCGCTGGGCGATCAGGCTGCAGCCGATGCCTATCGTGCAGCACTCGCACGAGCGGGAGAAGTCAGTGCGGAACCTGGTTTGCCAACCACGGATATCGAAGGGCTGCGTGCGAAGCTGGCTCAGTTCGTCGGCCAACCTGTCGATCTTGAGCTGGTGAAGAAGATCAGCCGCACCGCGACAGAGTATGTCGCTGCGCACACGGATAACCTCGTGAATGTTTACGTGCCGCCGCAGAAATTGCGTGACGGCAATCTCGTCGTGGTGTTGGCGCCGGCCAAACTCGGGCAGGTCCGTACGCAGGGCCAAAAACACATTTCCGAACACGATCTCAACTGCGCGATCCGGTTGCGTCCGGGCGACCGTGTGGATCTCAAGAAGCTGACAGACGATCTGGCATTCCTGAATACGTCGCCGTGGCGGCAAGTGAGTTCGTCCTTCACACCGGGCACGGAAGCCGGTGAGGCCGACCTCGTCTTGCAGACCGTGGACCGCTATCCATTGCGGGTGTATGGCTCGTGGGACAACACTGGCACACCGCTTTCAGGTTTGAACCGCTGGCGCACCGGCTTGAACTGGGGTGACGCATTCGGCATTGTCGGCAGTCGCCTCGACTACAGTGTCGCGATGGGGAACACGCCCAAGCGGTTGTTGGACCATACGCTGCTCTTTACGAAGCCGACGAGTTACCGCGATACGCTGACATTTACGGGCAACTATTCTTCGAGCGATGTGCCCATCGAGGATGGTTTGTTTCACAGTAAGGGGCATAACGTACAACTCGGCGCCCAGTGGACTCACGTCCTCGGCGGACCGGCTGTGCCGGGGAGCGAGGTCACGGCCGGCTTCGAGTACAAGCGCGTCGGTAACGAGCTGCTCTTCAATGGGTCGAGCCAGACGAGTTCCGCGCCCAAGCTGTACCAGTTCTATGCGGGCGCCCAGGTTCCGTGGATCGATCGCCTCGGTAGCAACTCGCTGAACTTCCGCTTTACATTTGCACCCGGCTATAACAGCGATGCCGATTTCAATGCCGCACGTGCTGGTGCGGAGTCCGATTATCGTCGCGTCAATCTGACGTACGATCGATATATCAATTTGCCAGCCGGCTTCTCGTTGCATGGTCGCTTCAATGGGCAGTGGGCGAATGGGCCGATCATCGCAAGCGAGCAGTTGCAGATCTCGGGCGCGGCCGCGGTGCGCGGCTACCGTGAAGATGTGCTGCTGGCGGATTCAGGTTACGTCGTCAACATCGAGGCGCTCACGCCCGCGATCGCATTGCCGATTCCATATACCAGTTCTGCCGGACAACTCCAGGGTGTGTTGTTCTACGACTTTGGTCATGCGTTCGAACGCGGTGAGCCGCAGCAGAATGTTGCATTGAACGAAATTGGCAGGAAATTTAATATCGCGAGCGCCGGCTTTGGTGCCCGCTTCAACATCAATCAAAACGTGAGCCTGAAAGCCGACGTCGGCTGGCGTCTGCGTGGTCCCGCGTCGTTGCCGAGCTACGTCGTTCATGGTTCGCTCGTCGTTGCCTATTAACGGAGTTTCAAGAGATGAATATCACGCCCCCGTTCGGGTATCGCGACATCAAGGCCCTCAATCGCACGGATTACGTGCGGTATTCGCCGCCTGTCGCCGTTCCGCCGTTCGTCGCCGACACGGCGGTCGTGCCGCTATGTATCGGCGAGATGCCCGCGGCGGCTTGGGACTATCCGCTTGTGTTCGTTCACGACGCAACGCGTGAGCACGTGGCCCTCGTTGCAATGATGGGGCTCGCTGCCGGTGAGAACCTGTTTCACACTGAATCGGGTTGGAAACCGGGCAGCTATCTTCCCGCATATGTGCGACGCTACCCGTTCTGCATGGCACAGGTGACAGTCGATGGGAAAGTCGATCCGAATTTGATCGTCTGTGTCGAGAAAGACTATGTGACCGAGTCGGAGGCCGACGACGGCCGACAATTCTTCGATGCGGAAGGCAAGGCGACAGCCGAATGGCAGGGGATCGAGGCGTTTTTGGGCGAATATGAGGCGGACCTCGAGAAGACTCGCGCCTTTTGCGCGCGGTTGGTCGAACTCGATCTGCTCGAGCCGCTGACCGCTACCGTCACACAGCCGGGTAAGGAGAGCTGGAATGTGACCGGATTTCTCGCCATTAACGAAAGTCGGTTGGCGAAGTTGCCGGACGAGACCATGCTCGAGTGGATCCGAAATGGCTGGCTCGCGCGCGCTTGGTTGCATCTGTTTTCGCTGCAGCGGATGCAGCGACTGCTTCGTGAGCGGAGTGCAAGGGATAGCGCCGACGAAAGCACTGCGGACCAGAAGGGCTGATCTCCAACACGCTTCCCTCGGCCGGCTCTCGAACTGAAGGTGCGCGGAGAATGCCGGGCTCGGGCGCGGACATCGGAGCCCCAATGTGGCTAAGGGCGATCGCTTGAGATCGTCTGGCCGATATGAAAACGTACCGCGCCAGCCGTAAGGAACGGATTGCCTCGTCGGCGTCCCTGCAGCAGCCTTTTCCATGCGTTTTGTCCCTCCCTGTAGTCTCGGAGAGGTCGTCCATTCTTTTCATTGAACTCACCCGCACGAGCGTTCGCGGCCGACGCAACGTGATTCGAGAGAGCGGATCCTCAAATTGACGGCGGCATGAGCCTTCAATATGGATGAGCGCCGCCACTTCGCTCAGACATTACAGAAGCCTGAGCGACGGGAGGTGCTCGTCGAATTTCGGGGTTCCTTTCTCGGTCGCGAAAATCGAGGCTTGCTCGGAGCGACGACTATCTCGGTTGGCCTCGTGATTAGAAGCTCGAATCTGAAACCACGTCGCGATCCGGATCTCCGAATGCGTTCATGGTCCGAAGCCGATATCAGGCATATGGCCATCAGTTGATTCGGATGCCACGAAAATGGGCCTGCGTTGACATGACGCGTCCTGACAGTGTCACGTCACAGTCGCGGGCATTATCGTGGAAACCAATCGATTAACTCGCATGGGCGTGATATGGATGTGCGGTTGGCAAGATCCCGTGCCGAAATCCACGACCTCGGCGAATGTAGACGAAGGAGTGGAGTCGATGCTTCATTTCTCATCAATGGAAATTGCGATTCTCGAGCCGGACCGAACTGAGCTCGAAAGACTTATTCGAACCTTATCGGCGGCTGGCCATGTGCCGTATGGCGCAGAATGCGACGTGGAATGGCTCGATTTGCTTTCGATGACGGATCCTGATCTGGCGCTTGTCGACTGGACGCACCCGGACGACCGGCGGTTCTCGACGCTAAAGCAGATGCGCGAACGATCTCCCGTTCCGATCGTGCTTTGTGTTGCCCCGGACACCCCTGAGGATCGCATTACCGCCGGCTTGAATGCCGGGGCCGATCTCAATATCACGGGCCCGATTGGGTCTCTTGAGTCTCTTGCGCGTATCAACGCACTGGTTCGTCGTACGTATCCGAGACGCGTGATATCAAAGGGCACACCGATGTTCGGGGAGTTCCGTTTTTCGCCAGTCGAGCTGTGTGTCGATAGAGCCGGTCACAAGGTCCGATTGTCGGCAAAGGAATTCGATGTCGCGCTAGCGCTTTTCGAGAATTTGTCTAGCCCTGTAAGTAGGCGAGAACTTGCGCTCATCATGTGGGGAGACGGCGAAAGAAGCAAATCGCGTGGCATCGATACTTACATTTCGGTCGTTCGTCAGAAGCTGGGTTTGCATTCCGAAAATGGTTACAGTCTTCGCGCTGTATATGGTCAAGGGTACCAACTTGATCGGACTACTCCGTGAATCCTGCGATTAAGGCTTCGTGAGCAATTGAATCTTTCGTGTGGCGTTGCATCGCGCGTTCCAGTTCGTTACTGACGGTTCATGCCTGCATAAGCTCGTGTGCAGCGTGGCTGAATTCCGATAATGTCGACACGGGGCTCACTGCCTGACTGATGAAAGAATTCGGCGCCAGGTGACTTGGTGTGTCGTAGGGCGACGTGCGGAAAGTCGAGCAAAACACCGATGCGCTTCCCGAAGCTGTTATATGACACGACCTGACAGTCGCATTCCCACGACCTCGTTAGAATCGATCGAACATGTGGAGAGGTTCGCGTCGCTCAACACGTTTCGATGGTGACGGCCATATGTGAAGCTGCTTGTGCCTGCGAACGATCGTTTAGGCAGGCGCGCGACATATCGAGAAGAAGACGTAGTATTCCTGATGAGGGGAGCAGTCGTGAAGGTACTAGTCGTCAGCCGCTTGGCCGTGTGGCGTATCGGAGTCAAGTCAGTATTAAGCCGCTTGCTGAGCGAAGAAGTTGAAATACTGGAGGCAGCTGACGAAACCGCGATGCTTGCGGGGTTCGGACAGGACTCTGCAGTTGATCTCTTCGTCCTCGATGGAGACGTGGCGAGCGAATCCAGCATCGATGCGTTGAGTCATTTCATATCGCGTGCCTCGAGCCTTGCGACAATCGTCCTCACGGACGACGAAGCACAACGAGCACTATGGCGGGGGAGGCTGCCGGAAGCCACGTTAGTCGACAAGAGGCGCCCGCTTCTTGACTTCACCGACGCAGTCCTGACCTTGGCGGGTCATGTTCTCGAGCGGCGTTGGTGCTGGCCGGACCGTGATTGATCGTTGCACGCGTCGGCGGTCACCTATTTCCTTCTTGATACCGATTGCCCGGATACGGATATCGAGCGTATCAGGCAGATCGAGAGGGAGCTGGACCGAAGCATCGACGCTTCCGAGCCAAATCTCCATTGGCGCTTGAGTGATGCCAGCCTGCCATCGATCCACGACATGTTGGTGCGGTTCGATGACGCGGTGGCCAGCATGCCGAAATATCGGTATGTCGAAGCGATCCTCCGGATGAGGAAATTCTCCCGCTCGGACCGCCAATCGCCGTTGCCGGGCAGTCGGGTAGAGGGTCGCCCGTGCAGCGGCAGGGTGTCTCCGTGCCGGCCATTCGGCGCCGCGAATCATAAAAGGGGAGCGATTCATTTCGCTGGGGCCAGCGGACCGGTTATGCAAGCATCGGCGCACGCTCGAACGATTTGCGAGCGGCGGCCAGGTGAGTGACGCAGCCGCAAGATAGACCGAGTTGGTGAACGTACGCGCCACTGAGGGCCCACTGTCCAGAAATGTCCTGACATCCTCTGACATTGTTTCCGCGCATTCCCAAACATAATCCGTCCGACTTGATCGCAATTCGGTCACGTGCATCACGGGGAGGGGGTGTTAAAGGGGCCCTGGGATTGCGCGAGCTTGACCCATTTATATTCATTGACTGGAAACGCTGACACGCGCCGCTCGCGGCCCGTCGATCGGTGCCCCTATCCCCCGAAGCCATGGCGAACAACACGTCAACTTGCGGGGGATTTCCGTGCTTTCTTCTGAACATTGCGCGCGGCCACGGCATATCGGCCGCGGACGCGTCCGACCTTTCCGACGCGGAACATTTCATCCCGCTCAACCGCAATCTGGTGTGCTTCGCCGACGGCTGTCGGTTGCGCTGATCGCTGCAGCGTTGTCAGCCATGAGTGCTCCCGGCTTCGCAGCGGAGGGACCGGCCAAGGCAGCCTCGGCTGCACCAGTCCCGCTCAAGGGGATCCTGATTGCATCGCGGGATATCACGCGTCCGACCGAAGTCGCGCCGCAGTCAGCGGCCGGGTCGGACGACACCCCCTGCAGCGCGGCGCAACCGGCCGCCCAGACGTCGGCATTGCCGCCGCTGCGAGACGCAGACGCGGTGGCGGCCTATCGCCGCGAGTTGATCGCGCAGGGTCCGATTGCAGTCGAGGCAGGCTCGTCAGTGGCGCGCATGCCCGAGCTCGTTGCCCAGCTCGAGCCGATGCTCGGCAAGACGATCGACGGTGTCACGCTGAAAGCGCTGACCGAACGAACCATTGCGTACGTCAATTCCCATTCGAAAGGCTTGAACGACGTGTACCTGCCGCCGCAGACCGCTGCGGACGGTGTACTCATCATCGTGATCAAACCTGCGACGGTCGGCCAGGTGGTCGCGAAAGGCCAGCGATTCGTGACGGCTCACGACCTGACCTGCCACATTCGGCAGCATCACGGCGAGCGCCTGGATACGGGTGTGGTCGCCGACGATCTCGCGTACCTGAACCGCAACCCGTGGCGGCGGACGGATGTCGCGTTCACACCGGGCAAGGTACCGGGCGAGACGGACGTCGTGCTCAATACGACGGACGAGCGTCCGCTGCGCGCCTTCGTCGGCTACGACAATGCGGGCACGCGCCTGACCGGATTGGCACGCTATCGAGCCGGCTTCAACTGGGGCAATCCGTTCGGGCTATTCGATCACCGCATCGACTTCAACTATGCGCAGGCCGCGAACGTCGACCGTTTCGCGCAGGCGACGTTGTCGTACACGATGCCGCTGCCGCTCGCACACCGCGACATGCTGTCCGCATATGTCGGGTGGTCGCGCACGCATGTCCCGCTGGAAGACGGCGCGTTCGACTCGCGCGGAACCAACTATCTCGCCGGGATCGAGTGGTCGCACCCGCTGGGCATCGACCCGGCGTCGCCGGGCGGCAACCTGCCCGAAGTTTACGGCGGTCTCGAATACAAGCGCATCGGCAGCACGCTCGCGTTCGGCGAGATCCCGATCTCCGACGTCGTGCCGGAAGTGTTCCAGGGCTATGTCGGTTATCGAGGCGGCTGGTCGGATTCGTGGGGGCACAACGACATCGACGGACGACTGACGTTTTCGCCGGGCCATACCTTCAGCGGCAATACGGACGACATCTTTAACCAGTCGCGTCCGGGCGCGCCGAGCCGCTACGCACGCGTGAACCTGACCTATGACCGCTATGTGCCGCTGCCTGCGAAGTGGCAGTTCCACATGCAGTTGAGCGGTCAGTACACGAACCAGCCGATGTTGTCGAGCGAGCAGCTGAGCCTCACCGGTGCATCGCATGTGCGAGGCTACTACGAGGACACGCTGCTCGCCGATCGCGGCGTGGTCGCGAACTTCGAGGTGCAGACGCCGTACGTGCAAGTGCCGATCGGCAGTACGACCGGCCTGCTGCAAGGGCTCGCGTTCTTCGACGTCGGCCGCGCGTGGAACAAGACACCGGTGATGAACGCTGATCTCGAACGTACGGGCACCGCGTTCAGCGTGGCCAGTTACGGCATCGGGGCGCGCTTCAACCTGAATCCCTACCTCACGGTGCGCTCCGACCTCGGTTGGCGCACCTCTCCCATTGCCGGAAAGCGCGGCGTACTCGCCGACGTTTCCGTAACGCTTGCCTACTGATCAGAAACAGGTTCCCATCATGCTCAATATTCAACCGCCGTTTGGTTATCGCGCGCTCAAGCCGTTCAATCGCCTTGACTATGTTCGTCTGCTCGATGCTGGCGAGGTTCCCGCATTCACGCACGAGTCGCCGATCGTGCCGCTCAGCTACAGCGAAATCGCGGTCGCCGCGTGGCATTACCCGATCATTTTTATCGAGGATGCGATCGCAGGCACCCACGCGGTGGCGGCGCTCGTCGGCCTCGGGCACAACCTGTTCAGTCGCGATACCGGTACCGATGCGGCGCGCTGGACCGACGGTGCGTATGTTCCAGCCTACCTGCGGCGCTACCCGTTCTGCATGGCGACGATCACGGTAGACGACAAGCGCGAGCCCGACCTGATGGTGTGCGTCGAAACGTCCCGCATCGACAGCGAGCCCTTCGACGGTGCGATTCGCTTGTTCGACGAACAAGGTGAACCGACCGACCGGTGGCCGGCGATCGAGACGTTCCTGAAGGAATACGAGGGTGACCTTGAGGCCAGCCGGGCCTTTACTCGCCGGCTCGCCGAGCTCGATCTGCTCGAGCCGTTTACGGCCAATATCGTGCGCGCCGATGGCACACAACACAACGTGACGGGAATGGTACGCGTGAGCGAGGAAAAGCTCGCGACGCTCGATGCGGACTCGCTGGCTGCGCTGCATCGCGAGGGGCTGCTCGGACGTATCTACATCCACCTGTTCTCGTTGCAGCGATTCCACCAACTGCTCGAGCGTGAATCGCGCGAGCAGCAGCCGGCTGCACCGGAATCCGCAGCCGACGCATTGATCGCCGCCGACTGAGCGCTCGCCCCCACGCCTCGCCGCCATACCTTACGCCGTCCACAGGAGGACCTCGACCATGCAACCCTCTTCGCACTCCAAGAACCGGGCAACCGCGCGCCGGATGTACCGTCCGCGCAGCACGCATACGCCGATGCTGCGTGCACTGTCGGTCGCGTTCGTCGTGGCGTTCGGTGCGGGCGCGCCGTTCGCGTGGGCGGCGCCGCAAGGCGGACAGGTGGTTGCAGGCGCGGCGTCGATCTCGCAGAGCGGGCCGCTGACGACGATCCAGCAGCAGTCGCAGCGGGCGATCGTCAACTGGCAATCGTTCGGCATCAACCCGAACGAGACGGTGCGATTCCAGCAGCCCGGTTTGAACGCGGCGATCCTGAACCGCGTGGTAGGCAACTTGCCGACCAATATCAACGGCCTGCTGCAGGGTAACGGCAAGGTCTTCCTCGTCAATCCGAACGGTATCGTCGTTGGCGCGAACGGTATCGTGAACGTGCAGGGCGGTTTCGTCGCATCGACGCAGAACATCGACGACGCGGCATTCATGCAGGGCGGTGCGCTGCTGCTGACGGGCGGCAAGGATGGCTCGATCCAGATTCTCGGCACGGTCAGCACGCCGGGCGGCGATGTGACGATCATCGCACCGAAGGTCGAAGTCGGGACGGGCGCGCAACTGAGCGCCGGTAGCGCAGTGCAGCTCGTGGCGGCGAGCAGCGTGACGTTGAGCAACGGGCAGTTTACGGTGATCCCGACCGGGAGCGACGCCGGCCAGCTCACGGTGCAGGGCGTGATCAACGGTGCGAAGACGCAGCTCGCGGCCGTGAACGACAACCTCGGCGCGCTGGCAATCAACACGAGCGGGACGATTCGCGCGACCGGCACGCAGAGCAATCCAGACGGCACGATCAGCATCGTCGCGCAAGGCACGGGCGGTAACGTGCAGTTGGGGGGCACGCTGACGGCCGCCGCTGCGATCGGCACGGGCGGCAAGATCGGCGTGCAGGGCGTCAACGTCACCGTCAACGCTGCGTCGCTCGATGTGAGCGGCACGCAGGGCGGCGAGGTATCGCTGATAGGCGATGCGGCAGCCGGCACCACGCTCGTTACCGACAGCGCGATTGCCGCGCGCGGCGAAGCGGGAAGCGGCGGGCTCGTGCGCATCACGGGGCGCAACACCGGGCTGATGGGTACCACATCGGTCGATGCGAGCGGCTCGGGCGGCGGCGGCACGATTCTGGTTGGTGGCGGCTTTCACGGCGCGGATGATCGAATCGCCAATGCGACCGCCACGACGGTCGGCTCGGGCGTCGTGTTGTCGGCGAACGGCACGCAAGGCGATGCGACCGCGGGCGAAGTCGTGGTCTGGTCGAACGACACGACGCGCTTTGCCGGGACGATTCACGCGACCGGTAGCGGCGCGGGCAATGGCGGGCAAGCCGAGGTATCCGGTGCCGGCACGCTCGATTATCGCGGCTTCGCAGATTTGTCGGGCGGTGCGTTCGGCACGCTGCTGCTCGATCCGACCGATGTGACGATTCAGACGGCAGGACCGGATAGCGGTGCGACGTGGAGCGGCGGCACGGCGAATTTCTCGTCGTCGGGCGGTACGTCGGTGATCACCGTCGCGACGCTGCAATCGCAGTTGTCCGCGGCCAGCGTCACGATCGACAGCCATGCCGGTACGGGCGGCAACGGGGACATTACGGTCAACAACGCGATCGTGATTCCCAATGGACGCAGCCTGATCCTGAACGCGGCACGTGACATCAACCTGAATGCGGACGTCACGACCAGCAGTACGGGTAGCCTGTCGGCATTTGCCGCCTATGCGTTTCGCGACATCAACGTCAACACGGCGAATATCGGAGGCACCGGCGGATTGTCGAACGTCGTGCTGATGAGCGGGCAGACGAGCGCGCCGACGACGGCGACGCCGACGATCACGTTCGGGACGAACGCAACCGGAGCGGGCCAGGTCAACTTCAACTACGCGGGCGGCACGAACCTGAATGCGACGGTGAACACGATCGTCGTGACGGGGTGTTCGACTGCGTGCTCGCTGAATGCGAACGATACGGCGCTTACGGCGGCCAATACGTCCACTTATCTGTCCAGTGCTCCCGACGTATCGATCAACGGAGGCGCGGGCGCGGGCGTGGTCAACGTAGGCGGTGGCGGCACGATGTACTTCGGGGGATTCCGGGACATCAACGTCAATGGCGCAATCGGCGGGAATGCCTTTCAGGCCACGAACTACGGTGGGGTTGTTGGAGGTTCGGACACCAACTTGCCCTTGGACACCGTGGGACTGTATGCCTTGCGCGATGTGTCGATCAATGCGCCAATCACCACGGGCGGCAATCGGCAAAGCGTCCAGTTGAAGAGCGAGCGAGATATCAATCTCAACGCAAACGTAACGAATACATACACGTTCGCTGCGAACGCGGCACGTGATATCAATGTTACGGCAGCGCTGCTGGAGACGGGCGTTGGCTATACCGCCGGCTGGGTATTGCCGGCCGGGCTGGGGTTATACGCTGGCCAACGTGCGACGACACTGGCGGACTACAATCTCGGCAAGGCATCCGGCGTTTCGACCGTTGTAGATGGATACGGTGGCTACTCGAACAACATCGGTGCCGTCCATTTCAACCGAACGGCAAGCCCGACTCTTCTGAAGAGTGACGCGGAACTGGACGTGATCTCGGGCTGCACGGCGACCGCCGTATGCCTTCCGTCGGAACGTGCCGATTTTCTTCCGGCGAACGTGTTGCTCGAATCGAGCGCTGGAAGGACCGGTCCGATCGCCGGAAGCATCTACATCGGCGGATTTCACAACATGACGCCGGAGCGCTGGGATCCGGTCACGGGTGCAATTGCCAGCAGCATTTCCGCGTCGGGTGACATTTCATTCAATGCATTCGGCAATCTGACGCTCAACGAAACTGCGCTGACTGCTGGCAGTTCAATCCAGCTGTTGGCTGCCGGAGGAAACTGGGGCGATCCGATACCCGTGTCCGGCGCAACGCTGGCAGACTACGCGGGGATCGTCTATTTCACGCAGCCAAATATCCTGCTTAGCGCAACCGGCAACGTCGATATCCGCTCGGGTACCGATGGAACGGGCACGTCCATTGGCGCTTCCGGCGGAACGCTGCCGGGTGGCGGAGCTTACAGCGCCGCCAGAACCAACCAGGCACGGCCGTACTTCAATGATGTGAACAATCCCAATCACATCGTCATACGCTACGGCTCGTCGGCTAACGCACTGAGCGGGGCGTTGACGATTCAGGGCTTTCTCAACACGGTTCTCACGCTCCAAAATAATGACGGTTCAGCAGCAACGAGTTTGACCACGAACGGTATCGCCATCAATTCGTATGGGGATGTCGTGATTCCGCAGCACTATATCCGCGCGTTGAACGGCGGGTCTGCCACGATCGCTGCAGGGGGAGCCAATGGTTTCGTCGGCCAAGTTGGCTCGACCGGTAGTGGCCTCGTGGGTCAAGTGAAGCTTACCGACCCGAACCCGGTGGTTCAGGCTGGCTTTCTGTTGAATTTGCAGTCCGGATATGACTCGACAGGTCATCACCTCGATTTGGCGGGGGGAACCGGATCGTTGACTAGCGGATACGGGATCGGCGGGCCGATTCTCTTGCAGTACGATCCGGCCTGGACCAATTGGGTAATCTTGGATATCGGTGGCTTCAAGAGTGCTCCAATATACGCGTTCTCCGGTTCCGCAACGCCCACGCTCGGTAGCTTCGATCCCAATGTGGCATTTTCGGTAGGCACGTACGGCCAGTATTGGTCGAATATCAGTGCGTTCGGTAATGTCACGATGGAAAACAATAAGATCGTCGGCCAAGGTGGCGATATTTCCGGTAGCAATTGGGGTTTCAACGACACCAACCTGCAAATCTATGCAGGCCGGGGTGGTGCACTCGATTCGGGTGGCGTGCTGACGTTCGCGCAGCCGACCACCATTTCGGGGGGCTTCAGCAATTTGGTCCTGAGCAGCAACGCTGCCGGCTTGTCCACGCTCAGCGACGTGGATCTCACGAACGTGACCTTCGGTCCAATCGGCGTGACGCGCGGTGTTGCCTTGAAGGCTCAGATCGACGGCACGGTGACGACGCTTGGCGTACCGGTGACCGCGCCGATGAACGGCCTCAGCCTACTGGGCTTCAGGAACGTTGATCTGAAAACGACGGGCGCACCTATCAGCACGGCCAACCTGAGCATCACGCCGAACGGCAGTTCAAAGCAGGGGGACATCACGATCAATTCGGATGTTTACGTCAGCAATGCCGTCACGTTGACGGGCAGCAGTATCAACACGACCGGCAACAACGTAATCAGCAGTCTTGCACCGGCCGGTTCCAGCTATTTGCCCAGCTTCACAGCGACGGGACTCGCCACTGCCTGGGGCGGTACTGCGAAGAACAGCACGATCAACACGTCGAGCAAGAACAACAATGCCAACGCCGGGATGACAGTCCGCAACGTCGCGGCCGGCACGACCATGACGATCAACGATCGCGATTCCGTCATCGTCGGTAATTTCGGCGCGACCACCGATCAGGGCAATATCGTCATCAACGCGCAGGGCGACATTGGTGTCAACGGCGACATCGTGCGGACCGGCACAACGAATCCCGCCAGCATCACGCTTAATGCCGACGCGAACTTGTCCAGCATCTTCACCGGGTACGATGCCTACAATCAGGGGGCGGTCAGTACCGCGGTCGCGCAAGGCAATGCGGCTGGCGGTGACGGCACGGGCGTGACGTTCTTCCTTGCACCGGTAGAGCGTGTGGTGCCGATCTACACCGAGGTCGGTGTACTCAGCCTGCAATCCACCAATCGATTTGGTGCCGACTATGTGGTACCGACCGATCCGGGGTGGAACGCGGCACATACGCAGTACACGATCAGTAGCAGTTCGCCGTCTAGTCTGTTGGCTTATTTTTCGGTCGGCACGGTCGTTACTCCCGGCCAAACCGTATTGAGCAATGCCATCAGCCCATATTCACAGGCATTCGTCAAAGGCGTGACCAACGGCGGATCGCAGGTCTATGTGATCACGGGATATACCACCTCAACGGCAGCACAGGGTCAATTCACGTCGCTCGGTTTCAGCACTAACGCGCTTTCCAGCACGGTCAACAACGGTGGCTCCGGCGGTACGGTCACGACCACGCTCAACCGGACCTCGTTCGGTGTCGCGGGCGATAATCCGGTCGTGGATGCGAGCGTCACGCCGACCGGCGATCCGGTTGCAGGGACCTACGCGTTGGGTCTTGGTCAGCAATTCTATGTTGCGGCCGGGGGCAATGCTGTATACCCCGACTCATCATGGGACGTGCGCGTCACGGGCCCCGTCACGGTGCAGACTCAACTCGGCAACATCGTTATCAAGTCGGGCTCCACGTACGCGGATACCTATCAAGGTTTCCACGCTTCCGGTGACACGGCGGACGTTCGGCTCTCGTCGAACGTGCCGACTGCCGGTCAGGGGCTCGGCCATCCGGAGAACCTGCAGCAGAACCTCGTCACGAAGACGGTCAACGGTAACGTGCTGATCGGTGGCTATCGCGACATCATTGCGCTGGATGCGGTTTCCGTGCAGCCGACCGGCACCGGTACGATCAGCCTGATTGCCGGTCGTGACCTGCTGCTCGAAGACAATATCGGTGTCGCGAATACTGGCACGCTGACGCTCGGTGCCGGCAACATGATCGAGCAGACGACCGGTAAAACCATCAGCGCGAACAATCTCGTGCTGCTGACCGGGCGCGGCAGCAACAACCTTCAGACGAGCGTGAACAACCTCGCCGGCTATCTGCAGACGCCGAGCGCGGCCTACACCGGTGCCCTCGCGGGCGGTACGCCCTATACCGGGACGCTCGAGGTGACCAACAACAAGACGCTCAACGTCGTATCCACGATTCCGGCGAACTCGGTAGCCGGCAACGTGACGTTCACCACAGATGGTCCGGTGTTCGACTCGACCACGCCGCTGCAGCCCAAAGGCCTGACGACGTCGACGCTCGGCGGTTCAATCTCCGGTTCGATCGAACTGACAACGACCGCGGGCGACATCAACGTGAACGCGCCCATCACGACGACCAACACCGGCGGTGAGATCAACATCAAGTCGAATGCAGGCAATGTCGCGCTGAACAGCAACGTGACGACGACGGGCAGCGCGTTCGTCCAGGCAGGCAAGGCGATCAGCGACTCGGCTGGTACGGGCACATTGACCGCCAGCGGTGCGGTTCTGACGGGCGGCACGACGATCGGGGCGGCGTCCAGCGCGGTAAAGACCGCAGTCAGCACGCTCGCGCTCGTCTCGGGAGCCAACGCATACGTGAACAACGCCGGGTCGCTCACTGCCGCGGGGCAGACGTCGAACAATGGAAGCTTGTCCGTGACGGCAACCGGCGGCACGTTGACAGTCGGTTCCGTCAACCTGCAACCGACAATCCTGAATAACGCGCCGGGCGCGAACCTCACCGGCACGAACGCCAACGGCAGCGGCGCGGTGACGCTCGCCGCGACCGGTAGTACGAGCGATGTGGTGTTCGACGCGACGGCGCGTAGCGGTACCGGCACCGTATCGGTCACGGCCGGGCGGAACGTCGTCGAAGGTCAGCCCGCGCTGGTGCCGGGTACGGAGACCAGTGCGAGCACGAACCTCGCGGTCGCGACGGGCGGCAACATCGTGCTCAATGCGGGCAACACGATCGGCGGTGACGGCGCCGCAACGCTCGATCCGCTCGACGTGTGGAGCGGCAGCGGGCTGATTTCCGCCACTGCGGCCGGCAATCATCCGGCGTCCGGCGTCTATCTCGATGTCCTCGATACAACCGGCAACGTGACGCTGGATGGCTCGGGCGTCAACGTGACGTCCGGGAAGAACGTCGATGTGACGTCGATCGCGAGTACCACCGCGAATAGCGGCAATCTGACGGTTTCCGGCGCGGTCGCTGCGCAAAATGCAGGCTACGTTCGTCTCGCAGCGGACCGGAACCTGACGGTCGGTGGCGCGGTATCGACGACGGGTGCCGGCAACGTGGTCCTGACGTCCGGTCTGACCGGCACCGGCAGCGTCACTCAGACGGCGGCCGGCGCGTTGTCGACGGGAACCGGCGAGATCAACGTCAATGCTGCGAACGGCATCACGTTCGGCGCGGCCGCGACGACTGCCGGCAATATCGTCACGCACGCCGGCACCGCGATCGCTCAAACGGGCGGTAAGTTGACCGGTGCCGGTGTCGCGCTCGATGCTGGCACCATGATCGGCGCGAGCGGCAGCGCGGTGCAGACTGTGGCGAGCACGCTGGTGACACGTTCGGCTGGCGATCAGTACCTGTCCAACGCAGGTAACGCGACGTTGGCTGCCCAGACGACGAACAACGGGGCGATCAACGTGACCAATGCCGGCGCGCTGACCGTCGGCTCGGCTTCGGTGTTGACCGGCATCACGGGGCCCGGCCTGACGGGCGGGGTGACGGCGGTCGCTCCGGGCCTGTCGGAAACAGCGGTGAGCGCAAATGGCAGCGGCGCGGTCAACCTGACCGCAACGAGTGCGACCGGCGACATCGTCACGAACGCAACGGTCACGTCGGGTACAGGCAACATCACGCTGACCGCCGCACGCAACGTGACCGATGCAGTGGCCGGTTCGGTATCGACCGGCGGCACCGGCACGATCGGCGTCACGGCGACGGTGGGCAACATCACGATGGCGAACGGCGCGTCGTACGCGACGGCGGGCGGCAACATCAATGCGACAGCGGCCGGCAACATCGCGCTTGCGCAGGCGACGACGGGCAGCGACAAGGCCGGCACGGTGACACTGACCGCGACGAACGGCGCGATCAGCAATAGCCGAGCCGCTGGCGCGAACAACGTTACGGCCGGCACGTTGCACGCAATCGCCGCAACCGGGATTGGCTCGGGCGCGCTCGATGGCGCCACTGCGCTCACGACCGATATCTCGACACTGGGTGCGATCGTGACGGGCACGGGCGACGCGGTGATCGACAACACCAATGCGGCAATGTTGACGCTGGGCAGCAGTTCGCTGACCAACAGCGCGGCCAAAGGTAGCGTGCGCGTGGCGACGGCAGGCGCCGTGACGACGGCCAACAGCTTGAACGCAAGTAACACTGCGCAACTGATTACCGGGGATACGGGCGGCAAGCTGGCGAACAACGTCGGCACCGTGACGCTGGCGAACAACGTGACGGCCGGCACGCTGGACATCAATTCGGGTGGCCTCGTTCAGCAGACGGGTGGCATGCTGTCGTCGGGAACGACGCTGATCGATGCGACGCGCTACACGAGCGGCTCGGACGCAACGCTCGCGAACGGTAGTGGCGCGATGACCGAGAATGGCTCGAGCGTCAGCGGCAACTATACGATCACGACGGCAGGCACACTGAATCAAACCGGCAGTACAACGGTCGGCAGCAACCTGACGGAAAGCGGCTTCACCGGCGGTACGGTTTCGGGCACCGTGACGGTCGGCGGCAACTATAGCGGCGTGAACGCGTTCTCCGGTTCGGGCAGCGTGACGACGGGGGGCAGCAACACGACGATCAACGCGAACGCGGCAACGACCGGTATCGTGCAGGCGATCGGTGCGGGGCCGAACTTCGACTTGTCGTCGGCGAACCTCGGTACCGGCCGCGACATCACGGTCGACCTGCGTGGCCAGACGGCGACCGTGACCGGCAATACGCCCGCGATCCTGCTGAACGGCGCAACCGGTGGTAGCAACAGCCTGGGCACGGTGACGGTGAAGACTTCTGCACCGGTGACGGTCAAGACGACGACGCAGGACTACAACCTCGTCCAGAGTGCGGCAATCGACATCGGCACGCACACGCTCACCGTCAACGCGGTGGCCGGCAGCGCAAGCAGCGCGTCGCTGCAAGCGACGCCGGGCACGATCCAGGTGCCGGGTACGAAGAACAGCCTGAACTACAACGCGGCGAACAACACACTCAATGGTGGTCAGGGCAGCCGGATCGTACTGAACAATTCGGGCAATACGATCGGCGGACTCAGCATCGCGAACGCCGAATCGGCAAACGTCGCGACGACGGGCGATGTGACGCTGGGCAGCGTGAAGCTGAACGATGGCCTGTCGGTCACTTCCGGCGGGGCGATAGCGCAGATGGCGAACAAGTCGGTGGCGGCGCGCACGCTCGATCTGACTGCCGTGAGCGGAATCGGCACGAGCGCGGCGCCGGTGTCGTTCGATACGACAGCAGCGCTTGCCGCCGGGGCAACGCCGGTGCTGGCCACGCATGATGGTGCGGGCAGTACGACGGTCGCAACGACGGGCGCCGTGCAACTGGGCGGCAATGTGTACCGCGTAAGCGACACGGCGGCGGCTACAGCCGGCACGTTGCTCGCGCAAGCGAACGCGACCACGGGCGGCGATCTCACCATGCTGGCTGCCGGCCCAGTCAGGACCGGCGCGACGGTCACTGCGGGCGCCAACGGCAACATCGACATCGACACATCGGCCGGTTCGATCACGCTGAGTAACGCGGTCACCGCGGGCGGCAGCGGCCTGGTTCGACTGGCGGCAGCGACCGACCTGAACATCGGCGCAGCGGTCAGCTCGACGAGCGGCGAAGTGAACGCGCGCGCTTACGCCGGCGATGTTGCGCTTGGTGCGAACCTGAGCACATCCGGCAACGTGTTCGTACAGGCGAGCGACGCGATCACGCAAAGCTCTGGAACGCTGAGCGGCGACGGGGCGGTGCTGACCGCGGGCAAGACCATCGGCGCGGCCGCCGCGCCGATCCGGACGGACGTGAACACGCTGGCGCTCGTCAGCAGCGGCAACGCGTCCGCCGTGAACGACAAGGCACTGACGCTGGCCGCGCAGACGAGCACGAACGGCAGCGTGAACGTTGCCACCACGAAGGGCGCGTTGACGGTGAGCAGCGTGTCGTTATCGCCGGGTATTACAGACAACGCAGTGGGCGCGAGCGTCGTGGGTGTCTCTGCCAACGGCAGCGGCGCAGTGACGCTGGCGGCGAGCGGTAGCGGGGCCGACGTCGTGCTCGATCAGAATGTGACGAGCGGCACCGGCACGGTCGCGGCGACGGCGGCACACGACATCGTGCTCTCGAACGCCGCACAAGCGGCGACCGGCACGGCGGTCGTGTTGAAGGCCGGCAACGACATCGTCAACAGCACGAGCAATGCCACTGACCAGATCAAGGCAACGACTGCGATGCTGACCGCAGGCGGCGATATCGGCAGCGGCGTGATCGACAACGGCATCACCGGTACGACGAATGCAGCGGCGCTGCAACTGGACGTCACCAACCTGCAGGTCGCGGCCGGCGGTTCGGCGACATTGCGTAACGAAGGTGCGACGGTGATCGGCACGTCGTCGGCCGGCGGTTACTTTGGCTTGAACGGCGGCGGACCGATTGCCCAGGCTGCCGGTGCGACGCTCACGGCGGGGGCTGTCGAGTTCGATACCACACGCGACACTTCCGTGGGTCAGGTCGCGCTGCAGAACGGCGGCGACCTGACGATCGCCGGCGCGAACTACGCAGGCGGTGACTATTCGGCCGCGTCGCAGGCAGGCAATGTCTCGTTGACCGGCACGTTGAACGTAAATGGCAATGTCGCGTTGACGAGCGGCCCGGGCGGCACAGTCACGGCACCGCCGTCGAATCTGGCCAGCGCCGGCACGGTCGTGCAGAACGGCGTGACGACCAACGTCAACGGCAGCCAGCAGCCGCTGGTCGTGGTCGACGCGACGACGCACACGGCCGTGGTCAACGCACAAGGCGCGGGAGCGGATTTCGTGCTGACACCGACGATCGTCTCGCAGTTGAAGGCGGCGGGCGTGACGACGGTCACGGTCGATCTCGGCAACACGACCACGAGTTATTCGGTTGCGTCGCTGACGGGTGCGGCGATCACCGTTGCGAATGCGAACAATGCGGTGAGCGGCGGTTGGACCGTGCGCACCGGCTCGCCGGCGCTCACGTCGCCGACTCGCACCGTGCGCAACTACAACCTGACCGACAGCGCCGGGCCGATCGACTTGTCCGGCACTGCGTTGATCGTCAATGCCGCCCGCGGCACCGATTACGCGCCCGGCACGGTGGCAAGCACGATCACGGCGACCGCAAATGCCGCGAATGCAACGGCGGGCTTCAACACCGCGCAGGGCAGCAACGTGACGCTGACGCAGACGAGCGTCGGTAGCCTCGACGTCCGCGATGCGTATGACGTCGCCGTCAACTCGCCCACGACGTTGAACGTGAACTACGTGCACGCGAATCACGACGTATCGCTCGTGGCGGGAGCCGCCAGCAGCGGCAACCTGAACGTGAACGGCAACGTAACGGCAGGCGGTGCGCTGATCGGTGTCGGTGGCCGTGACGTCACCATCGCGAGCGGAGCGACCGTGAGCGCCGCTGGGCCGGTGACGCTCGTTGCCGATGAAACGGCGGGGGCAAGCGCCGGATCGGGCTGGTTCATCAACAACGGCCGGATTCATTCGGACGCCGGTCAGGTCGCGGTGTACGGCGTGGCGGGTGATACCCCGGCGGGCTATACGCCTGTTGCGAACCAGATGGTCCTCGGCGACATCGACGGTTTCTCCGGTCCGGTGCCGGTCGGCAACTGGGGGACGAATTACGACGCGACCGCGAACGGGCCGCTGTACCAGGCAGGTACGGGCAAGCTCAACGGCGTGCAGGTCTGGTACAAGCGCACGCTGGTCGCGCTGCCGACCACGCAGGCCGTACCGGCAACCGTTGCCGTTCCGACCGTTGCAACCATGCCGACGTCGCTGCCGATGTACGTTGATCCGGACGGCCCGCTGATCCTGTCGGCGGGATTCACGATGAACGGTGGTTGCGGCATCGGCCAATACGCGGGTAGCGGTCGTCTGGGGCGCACCGGAGGCGTCGAATACGACATCGGCGTACCGACGTATATGAACACCGCGACGCGGCAGTTCGGGGAGGTGCGCGGTGCGCGGGCAGGCGACGGGCATGCGCCGACCTTCGATTGCATCGGTGAACGCGCGTTCGAAGGCGTCCAGACGGGGCCGGGCCCGATCGTCGCGACACACTTCTCGCTCAACGAGGACGTGCTCTTCGCGTTCGATCGTTCGTCCGAGCGTGACATGTTGCCGGGCGGCCGCGAAGCCCTGGACGCGATCATCGCGAACCTGCGCAGCGAATATCGGAGCCTGCGCGTCGTGTCGATCATCGGACACACGGATCGTATCGGTCCGGATGCCTATAACCATGAGCTGTCGCTTGCACGCGCGCAGACCGTGCGCGACTACATGGTGAAGCACGGCTTGCCGGTGAGCCCCGTGACGGTTGCTGGCGTGGGCAATGCAGAGCCGGTGACGAAGGATTGTCCGGCCGGCAGGACACCGGATTCGATTCGCTGCCTGCAGCCGGATCGCCGCGTGACGATCGACGTGCTTGGCGAGCAACGCCAGCCCGCCGCTCGGCCGACCACGTCTCCGGCCAAGGCGCCGCGCCGGATCGACGCCACCGCACCGGACTATGGCGTCAGCGTTGTGTCGTCGCGCTGAACGATACGCAAGACGGGACCGGCATCGCCGGTTCCGCCTGGTTGAACATATGGGATATACGAGGGACTACGCCGCGGGGCTTTCACTTAAGTTCATCCGCACAAAGGGCTCGGTGATTCGGTGAATGGAGCATGACCCGAATACGGTTTTGCCGTGAAAAATATCGACGCGGATCTCGGTGAACTCCGGCGAACTCAATAGTGCGATTACCGGATTAGAAATGATGTCAGAAAATGTCAGGGTCGCGGCGCGGAACGGTATCGCGCGTTCGGCCCCGGAGTTCGCTTGAAAGCACGATGGCCGGCAATTTCGGTGTTGCTAACGAAACGCGAAACCGCGTGCAGGAGAAGGCAAAGTCGACAGCCGGTTCAGGCTGAGCGACCGAACTAGCCTGAGTGAACCTCGAGGAGGTTTATGTTCGCACTCGTGCGTCGTCGCCTTCGTCACCGTATGACTTGTTCTGACAGTGTCACGTCGCCATCATCGGCAGTATTGCTTGGGATCAACGAATCAATTCGTGAGAGTCGGCCATATGGGCAACAGTTTGTCGAGGCAGCGAGGTGCACGATGGGAAGAAGAACCGACTCGCCATTTCGCATCGGTGAAAATCGCTATTCTGGAGCCAAAGCGACATGAGCTTGACCGGCTGCTCCAGTTTTTCACGCGGTTAGGACACAGGCCTTTTGGCGCGACGACAGATGCAGATTGGTTGCAGCTCATCGATACAAACGACCCCGACATCGCGCTGGTCGACTGGACGCGGCCAGGTGCTGATCGCCTGTCGACGCTGCTCCATGTTCGTCAGCGCTCAGCCGCGCCAATCGTGTTGAGCGTGGACGGCGATACGCCGGAAGATCGCGTCACGGCGGGGCTGAATGCGGGAGCGGACGTCAACATCACGGCGACGATTGGCTCCCTTGAATCGCTCGCGCGGATCAACGCACTCATCCGCAGGGCCCATGCGGGACAAATGATCGCGCGAAATTCGCCAGTGTTCGGGGAGTTCCGCTTCTCGCCGGGCGAGTTCTGCGTCGAGCGGAATGGGATCAAGATCCGGCTCTCCTCTAAGGAGTTCGATATCGCGATGCTCCTGTTCAAGCGTATGTCCACACCGGTCAGCCGACGCTCGATTGCGCTCGTCATGTGGGGAGATGGCGAGCGAACGGCATCGCGGGGTATTGATACCTACGTCTCGGCGGTTCGCCGGAAGCTCGGGCTGCATGCCGAGAACGGCTACAGTCTGCACGCGGTATACGGCCACGGGTACCAGCTTGACCGTACTTCGGCGCGAGGCGGTTCAGGCGACCATGCAGTCGATACGTCGAACTGACGCATCACTCGGGCATACGATGATGAAACATGCGCGTGTTACATGTGGTCGATATCGACGTGGGCGGGGACGATGACGCAGGGCAGCCTTAGCGTCATCGTCGTACCTTTGCCCGGTGCACTGTCGCAGGAGATCGTACCGCCATGCCGGACGATGACGGTCTTGACGAAAGTCAGGCCAAGTCCGACACCGTCGGTGTCTGGTTGCCCCGGGACTTTCATTCGCTGGAATCGTTCGAACAGACGTTGCTTTTGATCATCGTCGATTCCATAGCCATGGTCGCGTATCACGCACTGAAGTTGGCCGGGCCGGGCGCCGATTCGGTAAAGGGTGCATTCGATGCGCGTTTGCGGCGGTGAGTATTTGGTTGCATTGTTCAGCAGGTTCACCAGCGCGCGCGCGATCATCGAGCGCTCGGCCAACATCGGATGTTCGCCAGGGGCGATGTCGAATGCAATGTCGATCTGCTTTGCGTTTGCCAGCGGCCATACTTCGTCGATCGCACTGTACAGTAGCTCGGCAAAATCGACGACCTCCAGGTCGTATTCGCGCGTTTCGGCCGTGGCGAGCTGCACGAAGCTATCGGCAAGGGCTAGTGTGCGCCGCGCATAGCGTTCGAGACGATCGTAGACGAGCCGTACGCCGGCGTACTGGACCTTACGACGCTCGATTTCGATGAGCGCGACGATGGACGATTGCGGTGAGCGCATGTCATGAGACAACAGATGCAGCATCTCGTCGCGCTGGCGCTGCGCGGCGTGAAGGGTCGTGACGTCCGTCAGGTTGGCGATCCAGCCGATCAGTTCGTTGCGTGCATTCGTGCAGCGCGAATAGCGCAGCACGAAGTCCTTGCCGTTCGCGTCGCGTACTTCGACACCGCGCTCCATGATCGACATATGCGCGAATTGCGAAGTATCGAGTACGGTCGGCCACGTTGCGGTCGGTATGGCCGTCGCGTGGTCTTGCGTGCCAACCAGGCGTACGAACGTCAGTCTGCCGAGCAGGCGCTGCAAGGAATCGCCTTCGAGCGGACCAGCGGCGAGATCGGCGAGATAATGCTGCGCAGGAGTGTTCGCGAGCAGGATCTGTCCGGCCGTATCTGCGACGAGTACCGGGTCCGGCAGGCTATTCAGACTGTCCCAGATGAATCGCTTGAGATCGCGCAATTGTCTTGCGGCGTGGCGCATCAACGCGATATTGCGCTCGAGCGCATTGCCTGCATGGGACGCAGGTGCGACACGGCGATCATGAACGAGGAGCGGCTCGTTCTCGAGCTGTTCGAGCTCGTTACCGATGAATCCCATCGCAACTTCCAGGCGACGCCAGCTCCAGAAAGGATAGACGAGCACGACTGCTGCGATCGCAGGTGCGGGCGTGACCCAAATGTCCGCGTATCGAAGCAGTAGGCCGCTGATCGCGAATGGTAATACGGTCAGCACGGGCAACAGCACGATCGATTGGCGAGGCGCGAGCACCAGGAATCCCGCAAACAGCAGGGTAACGGGCAGCATCGACAGCGCAACCGTTGCGTCGACGCCGGCGTTCGAAATGAAGTGATTCGCCAGCAGCGCGTCAAGAATGCTCGCGTGAACCTCGATACCTGACATCGGTCCGTTGCGGCCAGACATCGCGGTCGTGAGGTGCTCGCCGAGCCCGTCAGCCGTCGCGCCGACCATCACGATCCGGTTGCGGAAGATTTCCGGGTCGACCTGGCCGCGCATGACCTCCGCAAATGACACCCGCGTATACGGATGGGCGGCGAGCGGAAAGGGAATCAGTAGGCGACGACTACGTTGCAGCGGCGCGTGGGAGTGTGCGTCGTCGATATCACCGGCACGCTTTCGCGCATACTGAAGCCTCGCATCCGCGCCACGTATTTGCTGATAGGCAGGCAATGTCAGCTGTGGCCACATCTGCTGCCGGTTGCCCTCGAACAGCGCGATCCCGCGGACGACACCGTCGCGATCCGGCTCCAGGTTGATGTGCCCGATGCCGGCCGCGGCCGTTCTCAACTCCGGCACTGGCAACGTGGCGGCGCCGAGGCGTTGCTGGCTCGAAGTGGTGTCGACCGCTAGCGGCAGATATACCGGCGCGAGCGACATCGCCTGGGCCAGCACGGCGTCGGCAGGTGACGGTTCGCTGAACAGCAGGTCGTAGATCACAGCCTTCGGCCCGACAGAGGCTATGCGGCGGATCACGGCCGCGTGAAACTCCCGCGGCCACGGCCACCGCCCGAGCGCTTCGAGACTGTGGCTGTCGATCTCCACGATCACGATGCCTTGATTGGACGGTTGCGGAAGACTTTGCAGCCACCAGTCATACATCAGCTTGTCGAGCCCGCTCGTCAGTCGACTGCTTGCCATGACGACGACGAGCAGGAAACAGCAGAGCCCGAGAACGAACCATTCGCGTAGATAGCGGCGATCTTCCGCGCGGCGCATATGAAGGATACGGAGGGGCATAGGTCAGGAAACCCTATTACGTGATTCTCACCGGCCGATCGAGAACGACTGGATGACGGATCGACGCGGCGCGCTACCGTCGCGAGGTGTCGATTCGGCATTGATGGACCAGTAGTACTGCCCTTCCGGAAGATTCGACAAGACGAGCCGGTTACCGGCCAGACCGGATTGATCGACGATCGGCGAGTCGAAGTGGTCGTCGGCGGCAAGCATGAAATGCCAGCCGGCGTGCGCGACAACATCAGCCTGGTCGGTCCAGCGGAACTCGAAGTTGGCCGGCACGCTGTCGGCGGAGGCGGGGCCCGTTCGCGTAAAGCTATAAATGCGCGAGAGTCCTTCTATGCCGTTCGCATCGAGTGCCGACACGCGGACGAAGTAGACGCCAGGCGCTCGGCCGGCTAGCGTGATTTTCGTCTCGGTGGAGAGCGCGTCGTCAACGATGTCGAGAAAGCCCGCATCCGTTGCGATGGTCGCGCGATACCGTTTCGCGTGCGGCAACGCGACAACCTCGAAGCTGAGGCGCTCGCCGCTCTGGACTTGCGCAGGTTGGGACAGCGCAGGTGCGGGCAACAACTCGGCCGCGTCGCCAAGCCGATCGTCGGTGGCTGCGATACCGCTGCCGTGCGGGACCAACGTGCCATCCGCGCCGTCCGGCGATGATCCGCGTGCGACGCGAACTTTCCCTTCGAGCACTTCGACCATCGAGCGGCGCGTATCCGCCGCATACGACGCCCGGAATACCGTACCCCTGACGCCCGCAACAATCGACGGCGTCACGACGTCGTAGTTGTCCTGCGGCTTGAGCGGCGACACCCGTGTCTCGACTTCGCCTGCGTCGACTTCGAACTGCCTGTTCACCGCGTGGTCTGCGCCGAGTTCACGCAGGCGTTTGATCCAGACTGTCGTCCCAGGCAATAACGCGACATGGGAACCATCAGACAATTCGATCGTAGCGAACGATCGTGCGCCGGTCCGGATATGGTCGCCTTCGGCAAGCACCGTGCCGACCCGCAATGGTGAGGCGGAGCCTGCATAGCGGCCAAAGGACTCGGCTTGTCCAGTAACTGCGATCACGCGCGCCGTTGGTTGCGCGTTTCGCAGCAGCGCGACCGGAATGAGCAGGGAACGGCCCGGTTGCAGTCGCTTGGGGTCGCGTACGTGATTGAGTTGCTGCAGCGAAACCCAGTCGGTCGGCGTCGCGAGATATTGGGCGGCGAGATCGTAAAGCGTGTCTGCGTTGCGAACCGAATATTCGAGCACGGCGCCGTTCGCCAGGGCGGCGACGCGCTGGGCGACGGCGGCCGATGGCAGCGACATGGCCATCCATGCGATGGACGCGTGCGCGAACGTTCGGATCGCGAGGCGGGTCGGCCGGGCAACGTTCACGGCGCGACACCGAGAGGGGCCGTTTCAAGCTTTTCCAGCCGGTAACCGTAACCGTAGATGGGAACGATGCAGTAGCCGTTCTGTGGCCTGAGATCCAGCTTGATTCGAACGGCGGAGATGTGCGTATCCAGCGTTCGCGTCGGAATGTCGTGTGAGTGCTTCCAAACCGTTTCGAGGATATGGGCGCGCGACAGCGGTCGCGCGAAGTTACGAAACAGTAGCAACGCGAGCTGGAACTCCTTTTGTGACAACGCAATTTGCTGTCCGGCGCGATACAGTTTCACTTCCTGTAGATCGAACAGATATTCGCCGAACTGCTGCGATGTCGTGGGCGTGTCGTTGCGATAGGTACGGCGCAGCAGCGTGGCAACGCGAGCAACGAGCACCGGGGCTGCAACCGGCTTGATCACGTAATCGTCGGCGCCCGCGTTCAGCGCATACACGATGTCCGATTCGCGCGAGCGGCTCGTCATGAACAGGACCGGCAAGTTCGCGTCGCAGTTTTGCCTTATCCAGGCCAGTACCGCATCGCCCGGCATGTCGAGGACGTTCCAGTCAAGCGTTACCAAATCGTAAGTTTCGCGCTGAAGGCGGTGAACGAGTGCCCGTCCTTCCGTAAACAAGTAACAGTTGTGGCCGGCCGGTGTAAGCGCTTCCGTCACGAACTGGAGCTGGCTGGGATCGTCATCGAGGACGGCGATACGCATATTGGCGAATCCTGAATCGATTGGTATGGGCGTGCCACATCCCGGTGCGGCCACCATTGAGCTGCGTCGTCTGAGCGAGCGCCGTCGGCACGTGACGGTGCTGCGCCAAGGCTCCGTGGCTGATTGTGCAATCTGTGGGGTTGTAAGAACGTCAGAGATTCAAAGGACTTGCCGGGTACGCCTGCACTCTGTCATTCCCGCAAAGCCGAGGAAGCGGCAACTTGCGGTTTCGTCCGACTGGCGATTCCGATAGGAGCACGGCGAGACCCGGGGAGGGCTGGCACCAGCGCGGTGCGCACTCGTCGCTTGCCAAGAAGTAACGGGGTCACCTACGTCCATTGTGCGGAAACCGTCTGTAACACGCCGCAACTATATCGTGTAGTTTTGCAAAAATATAGATGCCGAGGGTACTGAATTGTACTGAGTGGTGAATCCGCGACAGGTGTCACGATGAGCGGTCCTGACCTTCCCTGGCAGCGTGCGGTCGGGATTGCTACTACGCTCAAGTCCTACGAAATGGCGGACGGTCGAGATGGCAGTGACGGCATTGAGTTCGGCAGGAGCTTCCGTTCGAGGTATTGCAGCTGTCGTTTGGGGTCGAGTCGCATGAACCCGAACCAAGGCGCAACCCTATTGGGGGCGTGCTTGCGCGACCACGATGCATTGTTGCTTGGTGGACGGAACGATGACTGACGTATACCGCAAGCGGGATATGTGAGCTCAGCGTTCTATTGTGACGGTCGGCGTGGCTGGCCCTGCATGCGCCGCGCCATACTGCATTGCGGTCTTCTGCGCGGTGCGAGACATCACGGGCGATTCCGCGTTCCGACAATACGATTATGAACGGGAGCGCGAGTGTCCCGCGTTCGTCGAGAATTGTTCCAACCTGACGACAGATATGACCCATGGCTGTCTACTCCCCGCTACACGAACGCGGCGGATGCGCGAAGGCCGGGCGTGCGCCGGGGGGAGCGGTTTCGGCAAGGCGCTACGTGAACTCGGCGTGTTCGATAGTCGACCCATCGGTTCCATGAGCAAATGCTTCGACGTGCACTGTGCACGGGGAGGCAAGTGGAATTGACGATTTCCGTGTGCGCAGCGCTACATGGCGAAGGCGCAACGCGATTCCTTGCCAGATGTATGAACTACTCTTCGTCCGCGGATTGAAGATGAACCGTGGAAAGAAGAGCGCTTTCGTCGACGCCAAGCGCTGCATTGAGCTGTTCGGCCATCGTCTCATCGAGCGTTTCGAATTCGGCGCGAATGGTGACGTCGTAGGGGGAGTCTGAAAGGGCGATTCGATCGTGTCGGACTCGAGTGGGGTAACCGGACAATGTCCGACTCGGCGTTTGCGCTTCTCCATGAGCCGTGCGCGCCGGTAACCAGGCGAGAGGATTCTTCCATCAATAGGATCGCCGTCCTGAGTCTCGGCCACTTCCGCGCCCTTTTTGGGGCCGTCAGAATGCGTGCACGTGACATCTTATGACAGTGTCATGGAGTCCGATTCAGTAGTATCGATTGTATTCATTGGCAAGTCACAAGTCCCGATCCGGGGGATGTTGCCAAGGGGCTTCCCCTTTAATCCAGCAGCGCCCTTCACCCCAAGGTCTGCTGGATTCTTTTTGCGGGTTGGTCATAAGGTGCACATGCTGAATGTGCAGAAATTTTGTTGGTATAACTGCGTAGGACTCTGGCTTCAGAGTCACGCGATCGCGCTCGACATGTCAATGTGCGCCGCGCTGTATATGCCGAGCAGATTGGTTTTGGGGCGCCGAGTTGAGGCGAGTATGCCAGTGCTTGGCGACGAAGATATAGGGCGGAGGGTTGGCGGAATAGAATGATTCGCACAGCGACAAGATGTGGGATTGTGGAGATTGTTCGGGTGGCTATCTATTGCATCTTGATTGCCACATGTCCGAGCCAGCACGCGTTCGCGGAAGTGAGCGGCGTGGCCCAGTCCAAACAGGAATATACGCTCGGCTCGGGAATCGTCAAACGCGTACGGCGCTTGCCTTGGGCTGTTTGCAGGCCGTCGTCGAGTCCTCGCCTTGGCGGCCCTGACGCCGACTTGCCGGGGCGAGATACAGTGCGCGACGACCAGTGCGATCACGGCGGCGGTCTCATGGGAATGATCGTCGATGCATTCGAAGGTCGCATCGAGGGCGTCAACCGTTCGGCGTATCGCGCTGAGCAACTGAGCGTGATGCTGGAAAGCGGCGAGATGTGGGTGATCACGCAGCCGAATGGTACGGAAACGTTTCATGCTGGAGATGTCGTTCGGCTCCTGTCGGACCATGGTGTTCCTCGGGCAGTGCATGAGTTTCCAATTGCGTTCTAACCGACAACTCAAGATGGCGGTAACGCACCTTGAAGGTGCGTTGGTCACCAGGAAGTTGCCGAATCGAACGCAGGCGCGGTTCTGCGGGATTCTGCGATGTTCGTGTGTCGCGTTCGGAGGGTGATAACGTAATTAGGCGCGAGCCAACCGCGGTGCGCGACCACTCGACATGCGATCGAACGCTCTCGTCTGCTCGCGACCGATCTGAACCTCTGTCTATCGCCATGGCAGGGTTCGGATTTTTTGCTACATCGTGGATTACTGCGCAGCAAACGATGGGTGCATGTGGCCGTCACCCTGTCGGGCTCGACCGGCGCGATGTACGTGGCCGGCATGCCCCAGCACCAGCGCGGCGATGTTCCAGGCGCCGTTCCGGCTTGGGAGTATCACGCGGAACTGGCTCGGCGAATCGCAGTACAACGATGTCACGTTCAACGGCCTCGTCGACGAATTCCGAGTCTATCGCGGGGCGCTCGGCGCCGCGCAGATCGCATCGCTCATTGCGAGTTAATGGGAGCGGTCCTATGAAGTACAGAAAGAAGGGCGCATTCGTCGACGCGGTGCGTTGCGAGGATCTACATGATCACCCGCTGTTGGAGTCTACAGAGAGCGGATGGCACATGCCGACTCCGGAAGGGTGGCTCGAGGTGCGGAACGGCGACTGGATCGTTACCGACTCCAGCGGCATCGCGCGGCCCATGGCCGATTCCGTATTCACGCTTCTATACGAGCCCGTGTCAGGCGACTAATGAGTTCGCCCTGGCTAGAAACCTGTTGGCCGACATCTTGGAACGCCGACGTAACCCGGTTGCCCAGCGCGCGCCGAACCAAAAAATGCATTGCGTGGTGATTCTCCGCGCGACGCTGAAAAATAGTTCGATGTTCGCTCGGCGATCGGAAGGTTGATCGCGCAGATATGTTACGGGATTCGCACGTCTGAGAACGAGGCGAAGGGCTGGCATATCGCTTGCGGTTCAAGGAGAAAGTGGCACAAAGGGGTTCCCCTGGACCGCTCATTCTTGCGCGATCGTCGTCGACTTCCGAGTTGCTGTCAGAGCGGCTTTCGCACGAGGATTTATCCTTCGAAGGGATTCGCAACCTTGCCCGTTGGTTCGGCCGGATCCTTTCTGGCGTGCGTCGGCAGCTTCGAATCCTGCTCGAGCACATTGAGGATACTTTCAATTGCTTGCTGGAGCATGCGCGCCGCAGCAAGCCCGGTCTTGTCGCGACCGATCTCGAGTGTACCCGAGAGCACCACACATCGCGGATCGTTGACTACCGTAAACGCGTCGCCCGCAATGTTCACGACAGTCGAATCGTCAGCGAACGCCTTAAACTCCATACAGACCTCGGATACGTATGTCCTTCATCGATTCGGGGATGCCGGGAAATCGCACGCTGCTCTGAGCTTCGAGTTCGTGTACGGTCGCAATGACATAGTGGTTTGTCGCATTGTTGCTGGCCACGATGGCGAACGCAAGCCGTTTTTGAGGCGCATAGACCACCTTGAATATCCGGGTCGGGACAATGACGTGTGATTTTCCGATGGTCGTCAATTCGGCGCCTTTAAAGAGCGGGCCGGTAACGACGTAAACGTCGGGCGTGCTGAGGCCGATCCGACGAACAGCTTCCTCGATATGAGCCCAGAGACGGCGATTGTTCACGGGATTCTGCGGTACGATGTTCGCAAGCGTGAACGACTCCGCCATTGCCTGGTCATTCCATCGGTCGCCAGCGGGACTCATGTGCCCGCGATCGTATCCACTCTTGCGATAGTCCGACAGTCGAGCGCCATCGCCGCTGCGTAATCGTGGCTCCTCAAAGAATCGATTGGTGCGAATCTCACTTCTGGCGGCCGCCAGGTGTGCTCGCGTCAAGTGTTCTGCCGACCAGAGTGGACCATGGGTGATGCCGGAGTGGAGGACCTCGAAATCTGAATAGCACAACAGGCGGGTTTTTACCGCCATTCGGGGATTGACCAGTATCGGGCCTTTGCCTTTAGGGCTGAACTGTGGACATGGATTGGATGCAAAGGCGTGTGTCGCAAGAGCCATCATCAGGCATGAGACAGCTTTTTTCATGGAAGTCAGGTTTGGCATTCGTTGTTGTTTACGAGTGGTGTCCGATAGTGACAGTGTGTGCTGGGTATGAACTTGAAGATGCTCATCGGCCGAAGGCCCCGAGCAGCTAACGCCGTGAACTCGTAGGTTTCCCAACATCGGGGATAGCCAATGCATTGAGGCGGAACACACGGCGCGGCTCCGTCCATGCATCACACGTACAGGTAGCGCACCAGGTGGAAGAACACCGGCGCGGCGAAGCAGATCGAATCGACGCGATCGAGCATCCCGCCGTGGCCGGCGATCATCGAGCCCCAGTCCTTCGTGCCGAGCGAGCGCTTGACGGCCGACAGCACGAGCCCGCCGACGAAGCCCGCGATCACGATCGCGAGCGAGATCCCGAACGCCGCGCCGAAGCTGAACGGCGTCACGCGATACAGCGACGCGCCGCACAGCGTGGCCAGCAGGCCGCCGCCTATGAAACCTTCGATCGTCTTCGACGGCGACAGCTGCGGCGCGATCTTGCGGCGTCCGAACAGCTTGCCGACCACGTATTGCAGCACGTCGCTGATCTGCACGACGAACAGGAAGAAGAACAGCAGCAGCGCGTTCTGCCCGGCGTAGCGCGGGATGTCGAGGATCAGCACGGCCGGCGCGTGGCTCAGACCGTACACGCACACCATCAGCGCCCAGTTGATCTTCGCGTTGCGGCTCAGGAATTCGCGCGTGTCCTGCGTGAGCGCCGACACGAGCGACATCGCGAAGAACAGGTGCACGGGCACGAAGATCGAGTACATCCCGTACCAGTTGATCCCGAGCAGCAGGTATTGCACGGGGATCGCGATGAAGAACGCGATGAAGAGCGTCGTATGGTCGCTCGCGGTGGTCGGCGTGAGCGTGATGAACTCGCGCAGCGTCAGGTACGACAGCAGCGCGAACACCAGGTACGTGACGTTGTTGCCGAGGCCGATCGCGATGGCCATGATCGCGATCATCGCCCACCACGCGCGGATGCGCTGGTTCAGGTTGACGATGGTCGCGCTCGTGCCGCCATTGCGCGCGCCGAGGATCGCGCCGATCACGGTCGCGACGACGAGCACGCCCGTGACGCCCGCGACCAGTTCCCAGAAGAGGGTTCGCATGGTTGGTATCCGGAAAAGGGAGAAGGGGGCGCCGCGTTCAGCCGGCCGGCCGCTGCGGCGGCGCGAGCGCGATGACCGCGTCGCGCATGCGGGCGAGGAACGTCGGCTTGTCTTCCTGGGCGCCGAGCGCTTCGTTCGCCCCGAAATGCACCTTGCAGATCAGCGGCACGGGCCAGATCGCGCCCTTCGGCATGATGCGCTGCAGGTTCTCGAGATAGACGGGCGCAAGCGCGACGTCCGGGAACTCGGTCGCGAGATGGAACAGCCCGCTCTTGAACGGCTGCGGCAATACGTCGGCGCCGCGCGTGCCTTCCGGGAAGATGATGATCGAGTGGCCCTGCCGCAGCGCGTCGCGCACCGGCTCCAACGGGTCGCCGCCGTTTTCGCGGTGACGGTCGATCAGCACGACGTTCAGCAGCTTCTGCGCGATGTGACGCTTCAGGTTGCTGCTGTCCCAGTAGTCGCGCGCGGCGACCGGCCGCACGACCGCGCGCACGTCGCGCGGCAGCGCGGCGAGGATCGCGAGCGTGTCGATGTGGCTCGTGTGGTTGGAGAAGTAGATCTTCTGCGTCGGGGACGGCGGCGCCTGATGCCAGACCGGATACGCGCCGGCGACGAGCCGCACGATGGACAGCAGGAGGTCGCGCTGCCAGGCGTACTGCATTTTCATGTCGTAATGTCGGATCGGTATCGATGGAAATGTCGGCTCGATAGCATTGAACAATTTGCACTTGATGGCGACGGGCGCCGAGTCGTATTAGTTCGACGCATCGCTCCGTCCGTTCGCTATCGTTCGCCCGAGACTGATGAACAGCATCATCGCCTTTAAAGCAGCGCCTGTGAGATCGGGCTGACAATGTCTGACAACGTTGCACGTCGTGAGCCGCGGAATGATCGCTAACATACGCTCCAGCGGGCGCGGAATATTGCGTTCTTTGCGGAGATTGCGTGCGCACTCGATGCACGTACTTCATAGGCGGATGTACTTCTGCGAGGGTGAGCCGCCTCGGCTGCCATTGCCCAACCGATCCCGGTAAAAATGGAATCACCCGTATCGTTTGCGAGAGACACTGTTGAGCCTTTATCTATTGAAACCGAAGTTCCAGACTCGCTTGAGACCGGTGGTCGATTCGCTGGCGATACATGGTGTCACCGCGAACCAGGTCACATTGTTCGCAGCCGGCGGTTCGATCGTTGTCGGGGCGCTCGCGGGGCTTGGTGTGTTCTTTCGCTTGCTGTTCCTGACGATTCCGCTGTGGCTTTTCGCCCGTATGGCACTCAACGCGATCGATGGAATGCTGGCGCGCGAGCACGGACAGAAGAGCGCGCTTGGCGGGTACTTGAATGAACTCGGCGATGTCGTCTCGGATATCGCACTCGTGCTGCCATTTCTCGGCGCGCCCGCATTCGTGCCGGTAGACGTGTGGTTATTCGCGCTTGTCGCCGTTGTGGTCGAATGTACCGGGCTGATCGGTCCGCTCGTCGGAGCAAGCCGCCGCTATGATGGCCCGTTTGGCAAGAGCGATAGGGCGCTTGCGGTAGGCGCAGTTGCATTCTGGATCGGCGTTGGTGCACCGGTGGGAAATGTGATCGTCTGGTTGTGGCGCGGCCTTATCGTGTTGTCAGTCGTCACTGCCGTGCGGCGGGTACAAGCCGGCGTCGACGAGGAGAAAGGCCTGACGACGAATGTTTGAGGGGCAAGCCCGAACGTGCCGGCTTAGCTGATACGTTCAGTTCGATGGCGAGCCCAGCTTCAATTGATGGCGTGCCGGCGGCGGCGTCGCTCGGGAAGTGGCCGCGGTTCTTGACGACCTTACGCAGCTGCATGTGCATGCTCTCGATCGCGTTTGTCGTATATACGATTCGACACACCTCGGGCGGATGGGCGAAGAAGGCCATACTTTTTCCCACTGGTGTCGCGACATGGCCGCTCCCATCGGGAGTTTGTGCTCCCACTCACTTTGCGCAAAGGTGTCGAGCGCGGCCGCTGCCGCCTCGGCCCTGGTGACTTGCTAGATAGATTTGAGCTCGGCAGCCAGAGGCTTGCGGTCCTTCCAGCTCGCCAGATTCAGTGAATTGCGGATCAGACGCACGATGCAGGTCTGGATTCGGGCGGCGGATAGACCGCGTTCGTTGAAGACCTTGAGTCAAAACTTGGCGCCTTCGGTTTGTTCGATCCACAAACTCAGCACTTGTGCAGTCACCGGCTTCGGTGAGCGCAAGCGACGAGGGCGCTTGACTGCGCGGAACAAGCTCGTGCGAGCTCACATTGACCAACGAGACGCCAGAACGTCCACGATCGGCTAGTCCAATTCGCAGCGCGAGACTGTTGTATGTCCGACACATCGAAGACGGGCGTGATCGCAGCGCTGCGCGCTTCGGCACGTGCGACAGAACGCGTCGAAATGTCATGAAGCGCATCCCGATGGTTTATCTGACTACATTAATTTCTCGAATTGCGGACCCTGGGAGGGGAATATGGATGGTTCAGGCCGTACGGCACCGGACGGTGAAAATCCTTAAGAATCTAGGGGCAATTCGGTTTCTGAAATTTAATGTGAAATTGGAGTGATATTTATTGTTGAAATATTGACTGAGTGATGCGGTTTTGCGCGATGTTTTTAATTGTTAAATCGTCTTGATTGGCGGTTAAAACTCCAATTTGAGGTCAGGTCCGTTCTTGAGTATGGACGTGGGCCCTGGCTAGGGCGAACGAGATCGCCCTTGGCAATCTCTGACACTGTGAAGGCGGCCCAGTCGGTAGATTGCGGCGTGAGGGGCCGTCATTCCGCTGCAATTACAAGTGTTGAAGTGCCGACAATCTTCGGCAGCATTGCTTTCGACTTAGAGAGCGACTCTGTACTTGTGCAAGGCGTTCCGATCCATTTGCTTGACGTTTAACAACCGTTTGCCGTATTCATGAATAAGAACCAATATCGTCTGGTATTCAGCCGCGTGCGCGGCATGCTGGTAGCCGTCGAGGAGACCGCTCATGCAACGGGGAAAGTCAGCAAGGGTGAGGCGCCGCGTGCCGTCGCCAATCGTGTCTCGAGCGCGTTGGCAAGTTTCGCGTTGCGTCATGCCGCTTTCGCGGTGCTGATTGCAGCCGGCGTTGCACCGATGTGGGCGAGCGCTCAGGTCGTGGGTGCCGGCGCTAACGCACCGTCAGTGATCCAGACGCAGAACGGTCTCCAACAGGTCAACATCACCAAGCCGTCCGGCGCGGGCGTGTCGCTGAATACTTATTCGCAGTTCGACGTGCCCAAACAAGGCGTGATCGTCAATAACGCACCAACGCTGACGAACACACAACAAGCCGGATACATCAACGGCAACCCGAACCTCGGCCCGAACGGTTCGGCCAGGATCATCATCAACCAGGTCAACAGTTCGAACCCTTCGCAACTGAAAGGTTTCGTCGAGATCGCTGGCCAGCGCGCCGAGATGATCATTTCCAATCCTTCGGGGTTGGTGGTTGATGGTGGCGGCTTTATCAATACCTCGCGTGCAATCCTGACGACCGGTACGCCGAACCTGAATGCGGACGGGTCGCTGGCCGGTTTCAGCGTGACACGTGGCCTCATCGCAGTTCAAGGTGCCGGCCTGAATGCCACGAATGTGGATCAGGTTGACCTCATTTCCAGAGCCGTGCAGGCGAACGCTGCCATCTATGCGACGAACCTGAACGTCATCGCTGGCGCGAATCAGGTCAATCACGATACCCTCCAGGCGACCCGCATCCCGGGCGATGGTGCGGCGCCTGCCGTTGCGATCGACGTGGCCCAATTGGGCGGTATGTACAGTAATCGCATCCTTTTGGTCGGCACCGAGGGGGGCGTTGGGGTCCGAAACGCCGGAACCATCGCGGCGGACGCGATGGGGCTGACGTTGACCACTGACGGGCGGCTGATTCAGTCGGGCAAGATTTCGTCGACCGGTAACGCCGCTATTTCGGCGGCAGCAGGGATCGAGAACAGTGGCACGACGTACGGCCAGCAGTCGGTCTCCGTGAATACCGGCGCCGACATCGTCAATACCGGTGCGCTGGCTGCGCAGCACAATGTGGGCGTCACAGCGGCCACGCTGAATTCGACCGGTACGCTCGGTGCGGGCGTGAACAGTGACGGTACGGTCACACAGGCCGGTGACCTGCAGCTCGCGACGGCAGGCCAGCTCAATGCGACCGGCAAAAATGTTGCAGGCGGCAACGCCTCGGCGACCGGCTACGGCGTGAACCTCGCCGGCAGCACGACGGCAGCGAACGGCATTCTGTCGCTGACCGCAACGGGCGGCGACGTGAACCTCACGAACGCGACGACGAGTGCTCAAGGCACCATCACCGCGAACGCCGTAGGCACGGTCGTCAACGACCATGGCAGCCTGACAAGTGGTGGCGCTGCGAGCCTGACGGGCGGTAACGTATCGAACCAAGGCGGTACAGTATCGTCGCAGGGGCCGCTGTCGGTGACGGCGGCGGGGCAACTCGCCAACCAGTCCGGCGTGTTCGTGTCGCAGAGCACGATGGCGCTGCGCGGCGGCGCCATCGCGAACAACCAAGGCACGATTCAGAGTGCTGGCCATGCGACGGTCGACGGCGCTGCGATCGACAATACGGCAGGTCGCATTACGTCGCTCAATACCGACGGATTGGTATTGAACGCGAGCGGTCAACTCACGAACGCGGCCGGCACGACGTCGGGCGGCGCGCAAGGCGGCGTGATTGGCGGCAATGGCGACGTGACGATACAAGGCGGGACGATCGTCAACCGCGCGACGATCACATCCAACACGAATCTCCACGTAGCGGGCCAGTCGGTCGACAACAGCGGTGGGTCCTTGCAGGCCGCCCAAAACGTGGTCGTCGACGCTGGCGCCCACCTGGCCAACAACGGCGGCACGATCGCCGGGCAGAGCACGGTATTGAGCGGCACGACGCTCGACAATAGCGCGGGCACCGTGCAAGCCCAACAGGTCGCGTTGACCGGTACCAGTCTCGTCAATCATGGCGGCACGATCACGCAGACCGGCACCGGTGCGATGGCCATCAATGTGTCGGGCACGCTCGATAATTCGAGTGGCGGCACGCTGCAAACCAACAGTACGGACGTGACGCTGGCTCCCGCTGCGCTCGTCAACGATGGCGGCACGATCGTCCATGCGGGCGCCGGTACGCTGACGTTGGGCAACGGTGCGGGTTCGGTGTCGAACGTCGGCGGTGCGATTGCCAGCAATGGACATATCGCGGCGCAAAGCGGCTCGCTGAACAACACCTCCGGTTCCATCAATGCTCAAAGCGGGCTGACGGCGGCGGTTGGCGGCACGCTGAACAATACCAACGGCAAGCTGATGTCCAACGCGGATCTTGGCTTGACGAGCGGCACGCTGACGAACGACGGTGGCCAGATCGGCGCGAGCACCAACGCGACAATTCACACGGGTTCGATGACGAACCGGGGAGGCGTGATCGTTGCCCCGAACCTGACGGTCACAGCCGATTCGACGCTCGACAATAGCGGTGGTCAGCTCAAAGCCAATCAGCTTGCACTGACGACGCCGACCCTGACGAACCACGGCGGCGCGATTACGCAGTACGGATCATCGGCAATGGGCGTCAATGTGAGCGGCACGCTCGACAACTCCGAAGGCGGTGTGATCCAGACGAACAGTACGGACCTGACGCTCGCTCCCGCGCAATTGAATAACGCTGGCGGGACGATCACGCATGCCGGTACGGGTACGCTAACGATTGAACCCGGCAACGGTGCAAGCGCGCTGAACAATGCGGGCGGCACCATTGTCACCAAAGGCAACGCAGTTGTCGACGCGAGCAGCTGGGACAACACGAGCGGCATTCTTGCGGCGCAGGGCGGCATCACCGGAACGATCGCGGGGGACATGAACAACGCGCAAGGCCTGGTGCGCGCAGGGACGTCGTTGTCGTTGACGAACGGCGGCACGCTGGTGAACCAGGGCGGGCATATTCAGGCCGGCCAGACAGCGGCGGGCGACACGAGCACGCTCAGCATCCAGTCCGCGTCGATCAACAACGCCGACGGCTCGATTGCCGACCTTGGCGCCGGCAGGATGACCGTGCAGGGCGGCAGTCAGATCACCAACAGCCACGCAGGCGGTGTGTCGGGGATGGGCGCGATTACCGGTAACGGCGACGTGACGGTGAACGCTGCATCGATTTCCAACACGCAGGGCGGTCAACTGAGCGGCGCATCGCTGCATGTTCAAGGGACGACCTTGGACAACAGCGGCGGGCAGGTCGGTAACGTCACAAATTCGAGTGGCGATGTGAACGTGACGACGAGCGGCGCGATCACGAACACGAACGGGCAGATCAGTTCCACGCATGACCTGACTGTAACGGCGCCGACACTGCAAGGTGGCGGCACGTATAGCGCAGCGCACGATGCCAACGTGAATCTGCAGGGCGATTTCTCGGTGACGCCCGACTATCAGTTCAATGTCGGTCACAATCTTGCGTTTACGCTGCCCGGTACGTTCAACAACAGCGGCAACGTGCAATCGGTCAACGATCTGAGCGTCAATGTCGGCAACATCGTCAACTCGGGCGCACTGTCCGCGGGTGGTCTGGTGCATACGCAATCAGGCAATCTGACCAATACGGGTGCAATTGTCGGTGGCAGCACGTCGCTCAATGCGGCGGGCACGGTCTCGAACCTTGGGCCGACGGCGCTGATCGGCGCGTCGGACAGCAGCGGCACGCTCGAAATCCTCGCGCATGACATCGAGAACCGCGATGACACGACCGCGACCGATTCGATGGCGACGACGGCCATCTTCGGTATGGGCAAGGTCGTACTGGCCGGCGGCAAGGATGCCAGCGGCAATTACACGAACGCGGCTCTGATCAACAACTCGTCAGCGTTGATCCAATCGGGCGGCGACATGGAGTTGCACGCGAATCAGGTGACGAACACGCGCCGCGTGATGACGACCTCGACCGGTTCGGTCGATCCAGCCACGCTCGCACCGTTCGGCGTACCCATTAGCGGTCGGACCGGGCAAGTGGCCGCGAAAGACCCGAACAGCATCGGCGGGGTGTATACCGATCCGCCCCACGGTGGTCAGTGGAACAGTACGTATCAGTACACGACCTACTACGCCGATAGCGCGACCGCGACGACCGTGACGGGTATTAGCCCAGGCGCGCAAATCGTGTCGGGGGGCAACCTCGATGCGTCGACGACCGGTACCCTGAAAAATTACTGGAGCAGCATCACGGCAGTCGGCAATCTGCAGATGCCGCAGCACTACGATGGCGACGGCTGGGCGGCTACCGGCCAGCAGGCACCGAGTGTGACCGTGTCGTATTCCGGGCAATATCACTACAACAACTACGACAACAGCGAATACAACTGGCAGCTGCCGTTCGGTAATGCGCCGTTCGTTACGTCTCGTCCGGGCGGCTATACGCAGGCGGCGCCGGCGTGGGTCAAGACGTATTCGCTACCGGACTACCATTCGACCTTGGGTGCGAATGGGATGATTTCCGGCACGGGCGTGAGCATCAATAACACCGCGGCCAACGCATCGATTCCGTCGCTCGGTTTGCTGCCGGGGCAAGCGGTGCCGGGTCTGACGATCGGCGGGCTCAGCGGTAACGCGAGCGGCACGAAGTCGGGCGCTTCGGCCGTGCACGGCGGGGTGACGACTGTCGATCCGGTCGTTGCCAGCGCGACCGCGCAGAACGTTCTGAACAACCTCACGATTCCGCAGGGCGGTTTGTATCGACCGGATACGTCGCCGAACGCGAGCTACGTGATCGAGACGAACCCGGCGTTTACGAGCCAGAAGAACTTCATCTCCAGCGACTACTTCTTCAGCCAGATCGGCGTCGACCTCACGCATATCCCGAAGCGTCTGGGTGACGGCTTCTACGAACAGCAGCTGGTGCGTAACCAGGTCACCTCGTTGACCGGCAGGGCTGTGCTCGGTCCGTACACGGATCTGCAGGCGATGTACGAATCGTTGATGGCGACGGGTGCCTCGCTGGAGAAGCAGCTCAACTTGCCGATCGGTGCGAGCCTGTCGGCCGATCAGGTATCGAGGCTGACCAGCAACGTGATCATGATGGAAACGCGCGTGGTCGATGGCCAGTCGGTACTGGTGCCGGTCGTCTACCTCGCGCAGGCGAACCAGCAGAACGTGAACGGCCCGCTGATTACCGCGACCGACATCGATCTGGAGGACGCGCAGAACTTCACGAACAGCGGCACGGTGAAGGCGGACAATTCGTTGTCGATTCAGGGCAAGCAGATCGACAACGCGTTCGGCGCGTTGCAAAGCGGTGGCCTCATGTCGCTGAAGACGGATGGCAACGTCGATCTCACTTCGGCGAAGGTCAAGGCTGGCAGCCTGAACCTGAATGCCGGTGGCGACCTGATTCTCGATACTGCGGTGAAAACCGATACGCGTGTGAGTCGCGACGGTGCCACGAGTGTGACGACGACGCTTGGGCCGGTGGCTCAACTCGACGTGGCGGGTGACGCCGGGATCAAAACGGGCGGCAACTTCCAGCAGAACGCGGGCAACCTGACGGTCGGCGGTAATCTCGGCATGAATGTCGGGGGTAACTGGGATCTCGGTGCGGTTCAGACGGGCGAGCACAAGATCGTGCAGCGCGCGAACGGTGTGTCGAATACCGACATCAACAACGTGGCCGGCAGTTCCGTCAAAGTGGGGGGCGGGTCCGAGATTGCGGTGGGCGGAGACCTCACGGCGACGGGTGCGAAGGTCGATCTGGGCGGCGGTGGAGTAGTCCTGGCTAAAGGCAACGTGACGTTGCAATCGGCCACCGCGACTTCGACAGTGGACAGCAACAGTTCCGGCAGCGACCATCACGGTAGCTACGCGGAGACGTTGCACACATCCGACGACAAGGTGACCGGTACGACGCTGCATAGTGGCGACAGTCTTGTTATTGCGTCCGGCAAGGACCTCAACGTAACGGGCAGCACGGTCGAACTGGACAAGGGCAATGCGGTGCTGATGGCGAAGGGGAACGTGAACGTTGGCACGACGACGGAGACCCACGTCTCGAATGCCTACGAAACCCATAGCCGCAGCGGCGTGGCGAGCCATACGAGCGCAGTCAACCAGGTCGATCAAACTGCGACGTACGCCGACGGCAGCACCATTTCGGCTGACCGCGTGTCGGTCATCAGCGGCAAGGACATCAATGTGACCGGCGGCAATATTGTCGGTACGCACGATGTCGCGTTGTCCGCGAAAGGGAACGTCAACGTTGCCGCAGCGACCGACACGTGGCAGGACAGCGAGTATCACCAGGAGAAGCATTCTGGGCTGTCGGGATCGGGCGGCCTTGGGGTGACCATCGGATCAAGCGAGCGGAGCGACCGATATAACGGCAGTTCGGTGACTCAAAGCCAGTCGCGCAGCACGGTGGGTAGCGTCGCGGGTAACGTCGCCATCTCCGCCGGCAAGGATGTTCATATTGGAGGCAGCGATGTGATCGCCGGCAAGGCGATGGGTGACGTCACGGGCACGACGGGTAACGTTAGCATTGTGGGCCAGAACGTCACAATCGACCCGGGGCTGGACAGTGCCCAATCGCACGACCATCAGGAATCCCGGTCGAGTGGGCTGACGGTCGCGGTGACCGGGACGCCGCTCGATACGGTGCGGAACCTGAAGGCAGATGCGTCGTCGGGGAACGGCTTCCAACGCGCGCAGAGCGTCGCGAATGAGATTGGGGCGAGCGCGCTTTCCGTTCCGTCGGTGTCCGTCTCGTACGGAAGCAGCCGCAGTTCGAGCACGACGGACATGTCGAGCCTGACCAATACGGGCAGCACGATTCGCGGCGGCGGCAATGTTTCTGTAACTGCGACTGGTGGGGCTCTGAACGACGCGAACGGTCGGCCAATTGATGGCGATCTTTCAGTGATCGGCTCGACGATCAGCGCGGGCGGGACGACTTCGCTCACGGCCAACCGCAACGTCACGCTGCAGGCATCGACTGACCAGTACCAGCAGAGCTCGGAGTCCAGCAGTTCCAGTACGGGGATTTCGCTCGCGTCGCCTAGTCTGGGCGATCTCGGGCGCTGGGTGGGTGGCACGGCGAATAGCGGCGGTACCAGTCCGTCACCATACAACGCGAGTCGCAGCAGTTCGGACGGGGCGCAGACAGCGACGACGCAGACGGCGACGGTGGTGTCCGGTAATAGCGTGGTGGTGAAGAGCAAGACCGGCGACATCAACGTTGTGGGCTCGGGCATCAGTGGCACGCAGGGCGTCGACCTGGTTGCGAGCCAGGGCGCGATCAACGTGCTGGCCGGGCTTGACACGAGTACGAGCCACCAGGAATCGAGCAGTCAGCAGATCGGCAGTCTGGGCAGTAATGGCACCGCCACCGGCTTTAGCGTCGGTGTGGCGAAGAACCATAGTGTCCAGGATACGGCGTCGCAGACTCAAAGCACGATGCGTAGTCAGATCGTCAGCGGAAAGGGTGATGTAACGCTTGACGCGAAGCAGGACGTAACGGTTGCGGGCTCCGATCTGAGCGCGGGCAAGGACCTGACGCTGATCGGCAAGAACCTGAATCTCGATCCGGGCACGGACGCGACACAAAGCAGCATGAGCCAGAGTTCGAGCCAGTTTGGCGTAACTTTGGCGTTGGGCGGTGCAGTCGGCAATGCAGTGGCGGCAGTCAATCAGAGCATGGCCCATTCGGCACGCGGCGGCGATTCGCGACTGGGTGCGCTGGATAAGGCGCAGGCCGGTTTGGCTGTCTACAACGCGTATCAGGTCGCGGATGCGATGAGCGCCGGTAAGCCGACGGGGCAACCATTGATCAAGGCCACGGTAAGCATCGGTGGGGGTACGAGTCATAGTGACTCGCAGAGCAGTTCGCTGTCGAACGACGGCAGCACGCTGCACGCGGGCGGCAATGTGAACCTGATTGCGACGGGCAGCGGCGCGAAGGACGCGAGCGGCTTTGCGACGGATGGCGACATCAACGCGCGCGGCACGCAGATTTCCGGGCAGAACGTGACGCTGAATGCGGCGCGCGACATCAATCTGCAAAGCGCGCAGGATACGAACCAGCAGTCGAGCCACAACAGCAGCAGCGGTGGCAGCATCGGCGTGGGGCTTGGTATCGGCGGTCAGCAGAACGGCTTTACGCTGGAACTGGCAGCGAACGTATCTAAAGGTCACGCGAATGGCCAAGGCGTGACCAATCGTGATACGCAGATCAACGCCAGCAACACACTTTCGATGACCAGTGGTCGGGATACGAATCTGCGCGGTGCGGAAGTTGCGGGCAACACCGTCGACGCGAGCGTGGGTCGCGATCTGAACGTCCAGAGCCGCCAGGACACCAGCACGTACGATAGCAAGCAGTCGAGCGCCGGATTCCAAGCCAGCATCTGCGTGCCGCCGTTCTGCTTAGGGCAGACGGTGAGCGGCAGCGCAAGCGTCAGCCAGCAGAACATCAAGGCGGATTATCAGTCGGTCAACCAGCAAAGCGGGATCTATGCGGGGAACGGCGGCTTCAACGTGAACGTCGGAAACCATACGCAGCTTGATGGCGGTGTGATCGCGAGCACCGCGAGTGCGGACAAGAACAGTCTGTCGACGCAATCATTGGGCTTTACGAATCTGGAAAACCACGCGAACTACTCGGGTGACACGGTTGGATTCAGTGCAAGCGGCGGCTTCGGCAACAGTACGCCGGGCGGCGTGAACCTCAATACGCCGGTGAAGCAGACTGCTGGTAACACGTCGGGCCCCATGAATTCTCAAGGGTTAGGGCCGACAGGCTTCTCGAGCGCTGGTACGAGCAGTGACGTGTCCGGCACGACGTACGCAGCCGTGAGCCCAGGCACGATCACGGTGCGCGGGGATGGGGGCCGCGATAGCACGGCGGGTCTGAGCCGCGACACGGCGCACGCGAATGGCGCGGTGCAGAACACATTCGACGTGCAGAAGGTGCAGAACGACATGGCGATCCAGCAGTCTGTCGGCCAAGTCGGGATGCAGGTGGTCGGCGATGTGGCGACCGCGATGGAGAACCGGGCTTCCGCAAAAGAGACGGCGGCGGTTCAGGCCTACAAGGACGCGAAGGCTGCTGGGGATGAGGCTGGCATGGCGCAGGCTCTGGCCGACTATACGGCGGCGCAGCAGCAATTGGCACTGTGGGGAAATGACGGTACCGCGCGTATCGCGTCGCACGCCGCTGTCTCGGGGCTGGGGGCAGCAATGGGCGGCGGCAACGTGGCCGGTGCGGTGGGGGGAACCGTAGCAGGAGACTATGTTGGTAATGCCGTAGGCGACGCGCTTGTCGACTCGATGGGAGGTAAGGTGCTGGCGAACGCAGCGGCGGGGTTGGCCGGCGCGGCGGCAGGCGGTGTCCTCGGCGGCTCGGCCGGGGCTATGACGGGTGCGGGCGGTGCATTGAATGCCGATCTTTACAATCGGCAGTTGCACCAGAGCGAGCGGGATTGGGCGAAGAAGAATGCGCACAAGTTCGCGGATTACTACAAGGATCAAACGGGCAGGACGATCAGTGACGAGGAGGCGTATCAGAAGCTGCTGTCGGCCGGCTACGCGATGGTGGACGACACGACGAGTCGCACCGGCGGCAGTGACGAGAAGGCGAAGCAGTTCATCGGGGAAAATAAGACGGCGGGCCTCTTTGATGCGACAGCCGCTGAGCGAGCGAATCCGCTGTTGGGCGGGAACGCGGATGGTTCATTGACGCCGGAGCAACAGGCACGTACGGGTACCAAGAACCCGACGGCGGTTGCGCAGCAACTGTACCGGGAGACGCTTGGGGCTTCGCAGAAGCCGTGTACCGACGCGTATGCGTGTGGGACGAAGGTGGATCAAGTAACCGCTGCGGTGCAGGCCCTGCAGCAGGAGCGAGCACTGTATCAGGACGACCCGGCTAAGCGGCAGCAGATCGAGGGGCAGGAGCGGCAACTGCTCAGTGGTATAACTAGTCGAGAATGGCAGTCGGCGAAGCTGGCGCAGGCCGATGTGTCGACGTTGACAGAAGTTCTCGGGTTTGTCAGTGCGCCAGCATTGACAGCTGACATTGCCGGGGCACTGATCCGGGTCGGAGCAAATGGCAAGACGTCCAGCGCAGTTGCCAGCGCGTTGGATGGCTCTGGTGCCGGGAGTCTCGCGTCCGAAACGAATTCGGTGTCGCGGAACGGCACTCGCTTGGTTATCGATCAGCGATATGTCTCTGATATTGGTAATGTTGCGTGCGGTCCCACCTCTTGCGCAATGGTGCTGAACGACCGAGGCCAGTGGGTGAATATTTCGCAGCTAGCGAAGGATGCTAACCTTGTTCCGGGCGAAGGCACTGATGTCATAGGTTTGACGAAGGCCCTGCAAAATAACGGTGTTCCCTCGGCAAGATGGTCCCTCAACGCGTCGATCGACGATATTGCTGCTGCGACTCAGAAAGGGGAGTCAGTGATTGCGCGAGTCAGTTTGGATAGCGGGGAGGGGCACTTTGTTGTAGTGGATGGTGTCACTACTAGATTAGGAAAGTCGGTGGTTGCAGTTCGTGATCCCGGCACGGGTGCTCAATACTTCGTTCCGACAAATGAATTTGCGCGAAAATTTTCTGATCAAATCGTATTTATGCGTTGAGTTGTTAATGGGGAACGTTATGAAAGTCGATGAGCTTGTTGAGGGTCTTCCCTCGATTGAACGAGGTGGTGCGGTAGACATTGACGGGTTTTTTGTTATGTGTCGAGGGGTTGGCTATTTTGTGTCGTCGCGGGAGGGGAAGGATGATACTCAATCTGCTGTTTTGATTAGGCATGAAAATTTGGAGAAATGCTTGCTCTCGAGTGTTCCGGCGCTCGGCGGTAGTCGATATAGCTACGTTGATCAGGCGAAGGTCTCGGGCACGCTGTCGGGCGAAAATGTCGATGGATTTGCCTGCGTTGTTGATAACATTCGTGATTTTGTGATTTATAAGTATGGTGAGGCGATGCGAGTCAATCTGTGAGAGGATGGTTCTAGTGGGCGGGGGTATTGATAATTGTAAATATAGTTACTTGTGGGACGGTTCGTGCAGCGGTTGGGTGCTTCTTCATATCAACTCCGATAAGCCGGAAGAAGCGCCTCGATATTTGATTTTTAATGTCGAGACCCGGAGGTCGCTGCTAATACGGGACGATAAAGTTTGCGCGGAGGTGAAGCAGGCGATGCTGAATGGCGGGGTGAGAATTGTTACCTCGATCAACGAAAGCTAACGTGCTGAACTCGGTTGTCAGTCTGTCGCAGACGACTCATGCTATCTGGTTGACGGCCTTCCGATACTGGGTTTCTGGCTTGTCGATGTTGGGTGTGCCTAGTGACGAACCCTGGAGTCGAGGGAATGAGTAGTCGTGAGCATTAATTACGTCTGTTCCGAAGGCGCGGATCTTTACAACCGGCAGTTGCACCAAGCTGAAATCGATGCGATTCGTGCCAAAGTGAAACAACTGGCTGCGTCTGGCACCATGAGTTATCAGGATGCCCTTGAACGCTTGTCCGCGCAGGCATTGCGTGACATCGAGGGTGGTTGGGATGTTGCCTTCGAGATGACGTTTCATGCGTCGTCTTACGGTTGTTATGCATCGTTAAATTTTTTCGAGGTTTGCAGGTCACCGGCAGAATCAGGGATTAAATCAAAAATGAAAATAACTAAACGGCTGGTGGCGCTTCCGATCGCGGCCTTGGTTTCGCTCGCGGTACATGCGCAGCAGGCCCCCACGCCCGCTGACCGAGCGGCGGCGGCGAGGGCGAACGCCGAACAGGATCGGCAGGCGCAGCAACAACGGGAGGCACAGCAGCGCGACGCAGCCGTGCATGCCCCTTCTGTTCGGTCGGAAGTACCACACATTGAAGTGTATCCGGCGCTTCCCGCCGAAACGCCGTGCTTCCGCATCGACCGCTTTACGCTCGACGTGCCGGGCTCGTTGCCCGACGCGACGAAGGCTCAAGGCGCGTCCGCCTTGCCGATGGATCGATTCGCGTTCGCGCGCGAATGGTTGAACCACTACGCTGGGCAATGTGTTGGCAAGCAAGGCGTTGACGTGTTTGTCAAGAGACTGTCCCAGGTGATTCTGGCGCGAGGCTACGTTACGACGCGCGTGCTCGTTCCCGAGCAAGACCTATCGACCGGCACGCTCAAACTCACGCTGATTCCCGGCATGATTCGCCATGTGCGCTTCGCAGAAGAAAAACTGCGCGGCACGTGGAAAACCGCCTTCCCGACCCGCGACGGCGAGGTGCTGAATCTGCGCGACCTCGAACAGGGTCTCGAGCAAATGAAGCGCGTGTCGAGCCAGGACGTTTCGATGCAGATCGTCCCGGGCGACCTTCCCGGTGAAAGTGATGTCGTGCTCGGCGTAAAGCGCGGCAAGCCTTGGACGGTCGTTGCGTCGATAGACAACTCCGGAACGCGCGCCACGGGCAAGCTTCAAGGCAATCTGTCGGTCGGCATCGACAACCCGCTCGGCCTGAACGACATGTTCAACGTAGGCGTCAGCCAAGACCTTGAGTTCGGCGACAGGCGTCTCGGTTCTCACGGCTGGAATAGCTTCTATTCGATTCCATGGGGCTACTGGACGGCGACGCTGTCCGCAAACACGAACACGTACTACCAGCAGATTGCGGGCGTGAATCAAACCTTCGTCGCCAGCGGTAATTCGAAGACTGTGGATTTCAAACTGGCCCGCGTGCTGACGCGTAGCCAGAACGACGTACTCGGTGGATATTTCCGGCTGTCGCGCCGTTTTGGCAAGAGCTTCATCGAAGACACCGAAATCTCACAGCAACGCCGCAACAACACGATCATCGAACTCGGCCTGACCGATCGCCACTATTTCGATGGCGCGCAGCTCGACGGCTCACTCGCATACCGGCAGGGTGTCGGCGGGCTTGGTGCGCAGGACGACACGCTTGCCGCAGGCGGTGGCCCAACGTATCGCTTCAAGATGGCGGTGCTCGACGCCAATCTGTCGGTGCCGTTCGCCGTCGGCAAACAGGCGTTTCGCTATGTCGGTACGTTCCACGGTCAGTACACGGGGAACACCCTGTACTACCTCGACGACATGACCATCGGTAGCCGATACACCGTGCGCGGCTTCGACGGAGAAACGATGCTGGCGGCGGCGCGCGGATTCTACTGGCGTAACGAGCTGCAAATGGCGATTGGCCAGACGGGGCAAGCGGTGTATGCAGGGCTGGACTATGGCCGCGTATGGGGACCTCAGCCCATCGCGCTCGTCGGTACGCAATTGGCCGGCGCTGTCATCGGCGTCAAGGGAAGCATCGGGACGCGCTTCGGTGCCTGTGCGTACGACCTGTTTGCAGGCACGCCGGTCTATAAACCGTCTGGCTTCCCGACCGCGCGCGTCACGGTCGGATTCCAACTGACTTCGCAGTTTTGAGCGGGGAGTCTGTTGTAGTTCGAGCAGCCCAGGTTTGAGCATACGCCTGCACCTGCTGCCGAACTGCGGATTGCGTGAATCGGAAGCGGCGACTGGTATTCGATTGACGTTTCGAGATTGATTGGTCGCGTCCCGGCTCCCCTCCGGGCCTGGATGCTTTGCGTGGCGAGCAGAATAGCCACGCACTTTTTATGCAGGAATCACACCGTGCGGGTCGGGTCGATTCGAACAGGTGGGATGTTGTTGTTTTAGTTAGTATATTTAACAATTGCGGAATGGTAATGAAAAGTAAATTGGCGCTGGTTGGTCTTATGGGTACGACGGTTCTGCTCGCGGCATGTGGCGGTGGTGATGGCGGCGGTGGCAGCACAGCGTCGGGGAATTCAACCGGCTCGACTTCGCAGACTGCCACGGCGGCGTTTTCATGTCCGTCGAGCTACAAGAAGCTCAGTCTGTCGAATAGCAGCGTAATTGCGAACACCAACCTGAATCTGACGACAGACGATGGTATCGCGACGCTGACTGTCAGAACCCCGGCCAGCGGCAAAACTGGCGATTTGACCATCTGCCTTGGCAAGCCCGATTCGGTACCTTCCGGCGTGGTCGCGGACTATGTTTACGAGGTGAAGTCCTCGGGCGATCTACGTGTGATGGCGTCTTCGACGCTGACGCTGAATTTCACGACCAACGCCGTTCCGAATCCGAACCCGCCGGTCATTGAGTTTGCCGACGTGTCCGGTGGGACTGTGATCTATAAGCAGCAGACTCAAGGTGCGTCGTACGCGACTGCACCCAACTACAGCCTGAGCGCGAATGCACAAGATTCTGGCCTGTATGTCGTTCGTCTGAAAAAGTGACAACGCTTTGCTAATGGCGTGATAGTCCAGTTTCAGTTTACGGAGCACGTTGCGTGGTGGCCATGAGCCACCACGCGAGATTTCCGTCATTTTCGGATCCAGAGGAGTTTGGATTGAAGGCACCCAATAGTTTTCGAGTATCGGTGATCGTTGCTGCTACGGTTGTTATGGGATTGAGCGGCTGCGCGACCGAGTCGTCGCGCACGCTTGACGTACCGGCCGTCAGCAGTGCGCAAAAGCCCTACGCGGGCAAGCCCGTCGCGATCGCCGTCGGCAAGTTCGACAACCGCTCGAGCTACATGCGCGGCATTTTCTCGGACGGGATCGACCGACTCGGCGGGCAAGCGAAGACGATCCTCGTCACGCGCCTGCAGCAGAGCCACCGCTTCAACGTGCTCGATCGCGAGAACCTGGACGAGATCAAGCAGGAAGCCGGCTTCATGAAGAAGGCGCAGGCCCTGAAGGGCGCGCACTACGTCGTGACCGGCGACGTGACCGAGTTTGGCCGCAAGGACGTTGGCGATCAACAACTGTTCGGCATTCTCGGCCAGGGCAAGACGCAAGTCGCGTATGCGAAGGTCAATCTGAACATCGTCGATACGACGACGTCGGAAGTCATTGCATCGAGCCAGGGCGCCGGCGAATACAGCCTGTCGAACCGCGAAATCATCGGTTTTGGCGGTACCGCGAGCTATGACTCGACCCTGAACGGCAAGGTGCTCGACCTCGCGATTCAGGAGGCAGTCAACCACCTTGTCGAGCAGGTGGACGCGGGCGGGCTCAAGGCGGCGCAGTGATCGTTACCAATTCAATTTGATTCGCGTAGGAACAGGAAAGAACTATGAAACGGGGTATTGGGTTGCCACTGACTGCGGCGCTCCTGCTGCTTGCGGGATGTGCGGCGCAGACGACGCCGCCGCTCTATCAGTGGAACGGCTATCAACCGCAGGTATACGAGTACTTCAAGGGCAAGACGTCGCCGCAAGAACAGATCGACGCGCTCGAGAAGGCGCTGCAGGAGATCCGCGCGAAGGGCGGCACGCCGCCTCCGGGCTTTCATGCTCATCTCGGGATGCTGTATGCGGGTATCGGAGACGGGCAACGCGCCGGACAGGAATTCCAGGCCGAGAAGCAGCTGTTCCCGGAATCCTCGGCCTATATGGATTTCTTGATGAAGAAGAAACCTGCCCAACAGAAAACCGCCCAACAGTGATGTGCGCCATGTTCAAAACGACTTCATTCAAAGTGCTGTCCGTGCTGTCGATCGTCGCGCTATTGAGCGCGTGCGCTCAGCCCGCGAAGCATACCGACTACACCGCTTTCAAGCGGAGCCAGCCGCGTTCGATCCTCGTCCTTCCGCCGTTGAACGAAACCAACGACGTCACGGCGACCTACGGCATGCTGTCGCAAATGACGCAGCCGCTTGCCGAAGCCGGATACTACGTTGTGCCGGTTGCCGTGATGGACGAAACCTTCAAGCAGAACGGGTTGACCAATGCAGCGGAAATCCAGAGTACATCGGCCGCGAAGCTGCGGGAGATATTCGGTGCGGATGCCGCTCTGTATTCGAAAGTGACGCAGTACGGCTCTGTTTACCAGATCGTGGACAGTACGACCATGGTTGCGGCTTCGGCAAAGCTCGTTGATCTGAAGACCGGTGATGTGCTGTGGGAAGGCAAGGGGCGAGCAACCGGCAAAGAAATCGGCAACAACGTCAACGTTGGTGCTTTCGGGATTGTCGGCGTGCTCGTGCAGGCGGCAGTCAAGCAGATCGCGCATTCGTTGTCGGACGAAGGCCATGCTGTCGCGGCACTGACGAGCAACCGGCTCCTGTCGGCTGGGCCGCCGAACGGCTTGTTGTACGGTCCGAGGTCACCAAAGCACGGAACAGACTGACGACATTTTTAGTGATGTCGCAATCACACACCCTGGCTAAGTGGTCGTCGATCTTGACCATTTCCCTGACGATTCGCGCGCTAGCCTTGTAGGCCGTGCGCGCCTGACATGTCATGACAATGTCAAGGCGTCCGATTGAGTAGTATTGGTTTTGTCCATTGGCAAGGGCACGATTTCCCGCCCGGCGGGGATGCCAAGGACCCTCGACTTCAATCCAGCAGTGCTGTCCTCGTGGCCTGCTGGATTTTTTTTGCTCATCGTAGCAAGCCGGGGAGGGTTCGAGAGCGACTGCGTAACCTGACGCCTGACTTTTAGGACGTCGCGAGAAGCAATGGCTCGATCGCGAGGCACTTCAGGCACTGGGCTGCTGGACGGGTTACCGGTTGGCGCGTGTGGAATTGCCGGAAAGCGATGGCCCGCGCTGTCGCTGTTTTTGAAGCCGGTCAGCAAGGTCATGTCTTGCGAGCAACGTGGTGCAAGCTGTCAGCAAATCCACGAGACAACGGTTCGCCCGGTGCGTGACGCGCCGCTGTTCGAATATCGGGTGGTGCCGCACGTTCCCCGCGGTGAAGCGTGATCTATCCGAGAACGATCCAACCTTCTATCAATCGTCATGCTGGAATTCGGACTCTTTGCTGCATCGTGGATCGCATTGATCGTCGCGATTGCATGCGTCTTCCTGTCGTCATTTCGGTAGGTCTGTGCAGGGCGAATGCGCCGATAAAGGAAATGATGCTTGGCCTTCGCAAGGCTGGGCATCGAGATCGGAAGGATAGCGTACGTCTGTCGTTATCGACCTTGCCGCTTTTTTGGTAACCAGCAATATGGGGAACTGTATGAAAACGAAGCAGGGTACGTCGATCGCGTTGGCAGAGATCGCGAGCGAGCTAGGCGGTATCGCAGATATCTCGCGACGGCATTTCATGATCGGGTTGAGTGCGTCTCTGCTGGCCGGGTGCGGGGGCGGTAGTGACGATGCAGCCGCGACCGGTGCAATGCCGGCCAGCAATGGTGTTGAAGGCGCGCCGGAACCGACCTCTTCCACATCGTTCGACACGACACCAATTCGTGCCATACCCGCCACGCCGTCAGCCGAGACGGTGCCTGCCATAGCTGAAACCCATAGATTTGCGCATCCGGGCCTGCTGCATACCGACGCGGATTTCGCGCGTATGCGCGCCAAGGTCGGGGCCAAGGCCTCGCCCTGGATCGATAGCTGGAACGTGCTCGTCGCCAACGGCCATACACGCCTGACGAACAAACCGAACCCGCAGGTCGGCATCTATCGCGGCAATGACCCCACGCATGGTCAGAACTACGGCGCCCTCTACAACGACATTGCTGCGGCCTATGGCGACGCGCTGCGCTGGAAGGGGTCGGGCGACACACGCTACGCAGACAAAGCCGTGGAGTATCTGGACCAATGGGCCGCGAAGCTGACGACGCTTGGCGGCAGCGACGTGGCGCTCGCCGCCGGCATCTACGGCTACGAGTTCGCCAACGCCGCCGAAATCATGCGCGGCTACAGCGGCTGGAGCCCGACCGGCCTCGCCGCGTTTCAGGCGATGATGCGCAAGGTGTTCTACCCGGTCAGCCACGCTTTCCTGACCCGTATCGACACCGCGCTGGACACGCACTACTGGGCCAACTGGGGCCTGGCCAATATCGCATGTGTCCTGGCCGTCGGCGTGCTGTGTGACGATGCCGAGCTCGTCAACGAAGCTGTCACCCATTTCAAGAGCGGCGGCAGCAACGGCTGCATCCGGCAAGCCGTGTACTACATGCACCCCGGCAACCTCGGACAATGGCAAGAAGCCGGCCGCGATCAGGGCCATAGTGTGCTCGGCATTGCATTGACCGGCGCCATTTGCGAGATGGCCTGGAATCAGGGTATTGACCTGTACGGCTATGACAACAACCGCTTCCTCGCAGGCGCGGAATACGTGGCCAAGGCCAACCTGACGCAGGCGGACGGCGCGTTCTACGCAGTGCCCTTTGTCACGTACCAGAACAGCGCCGGCGTCATCCAGACGCAGATGTCCACCGGTGCGCGAGGCGGCGCCCTGGGGCGGCCCTGCTGGGCGCTGGTGGCCAACCATTACATCAACCGCAAAGGCCTGGCGGCGCCCTACACCAAGCGCGCTGCCGCCTTGGTCGCACCGGAGGGCGGTGGCGGCAACTACGGCCCCAACAGCGGCGGCTTCGACCAGCTTGGCTACGGCACGCTCACCTGCACGTTGGACCCCGGCAGCCCCGCCGTAACGCCGACCGGTCTGACGGGTTACGCGAGCGCGGGCAAGGTAGTGCTGTCGTGGTGGGGCAGCAGCAATGCCACGAGCTACAACGTCAAGCGCGCGACCATTGCTGGCGGGCCGTACAGTACCGTCATGACCGGTGTCACCGATCTGCTGACCTATACCGATACACCACCCGCTGCCGGGACGTACTTCTACGTCGTCACCGCGCAAACGCCTTCGGGCGAATCGGCGGTCTCCAACGAAGTGAAGGTGATTACGGCACTGCAGTTGCTTGCGCACTTCGCGTTCGACGAGGGCGGAGGCACCACGGCCGCGGATAGCGCGGGCAGTGGGCGCCACGGCACGCTCAACGGCGCAACGTGGGCGGCGGGGCACAGCAGCACCGCGGTCTCGCTCAACGGCTCGGGCGCCTACATCGCCTTGCCCGACGATCTGCTGGTCGATGTGTCGGACTTCACCATCGCCAGCTGGGTGTTCTGGAACGGCTCGCAAACGTGGGCACGCCTGTTCGACTTCGGCACGGGCTTCCACCGCTACATGATGTTCACGCCGCGCGGGCAGTTGCGCAACGGCTGGGCCGGCATGCGCTTCGCCATGACGGCCAACGGCCCCGGTGACGGCCCTCCGGAACAGATCATCGACGCCCCCACCGAGCTGCCGAGCAAGCGATGGGTGCATGTGGCCGTCACGCTATCGGGTTCGACCGGCACGATGTACGTGGACGGCACGCCCGTCAGTACCAACACGGCGATGTTCCAGGCGCCGTTCCGCTTGGGCAGTACCACGCAGAACCGGCTGGGGAGATCGCAATACAGTGCCGACGCCACGTTCCACGGCCTCATCGACGACTTTCGCATCTATCGCGGTGCGCTCAGCGCTGCGCAGATCGCATCGCTCATGGCGAATTGATTGCGCAGGGCCCGATGGCGGGCCCTGCGATGGACCTCTTCCTTCAAGGATTTTTCCGATGACCGTGTTTTCTCAACGATGGATTGCCGCTGCGGCGATGGCGTGTGCGCTATTGGGCTGCGGTGGCGGATCGGATGGCACGCAGGGAAGCAACACGGCAGCCGCAGGCAGTGGCGCCGGGACACAAGGCGGCGCCGCCAGTGGTACCACATCCGCGACCAGTGATGGCCAGGCCGGCGCGGTTCGCGGTGGAAACACCAGCAACAGTACGTCCACCAGTACCCAGCAGGGGACCAGCTGGACCAGCGTGAAATGGGGCGGTGGCGGCTATGTCACCGGCCTGATCTACCATCCAGCCAACGCGAGCCTGCTGTACGCACGCACCGACGTCGGCGGCGCGTACCGCTGGAACGCAACCAGCTCGACGTGGACGCCCATCACCGACGGCATCGGTTTCGGCTCAGGCGAGGGCGATTTCCACGGCGTCGAAAGCCTCGCGCTCGACCCGAACAACGACCAGCTCGTCTACATGATGACCGGCATTACCGTGACGCAGGGTCACAACGGCCGCATCTACATCTCGAGCGACCGTGGCAACACCTGGACGCATTACGACCTGCCGTTCCCGGTGGGCGGCAACGACAACGGCCGGGCCACCGGCGAGCGCCTGCAGGTCGACCCCAACCATCCGTCGACGCTGTTCTACGGATCGCGCACGGCCGGCCTGTGGAAGAGTGCCGATTCGGGTCGCACCTGGGCGCAGGTCACGGGTCTGTCCTCCACCACGATCGGCGGCGGCGGCTCCCCGCTGGGCGTCGAGCAGGTCATCTTCGACACGTCGGGCAAGGGCAGCGGCCAGCCGACCTGGATCATGTGGGCCACCGTCGCCCCGGACTACGCCAACGCGGCGGGCCTGACGTCGACCCTGTACAAGTCCACCAACGGCGGCTTCTCGTGGACGCCGGTGCCCGTCCCGCCGACGGTGTCCGGCTACTACATCCCGCACGTCGTGCGCACTTCCGACGGCAACTTTTACGTGGTGTTCAACGCGGGCGTCGGCCAGGGCATCGGCGGACCGAGCTATCTCTACAAGTTCGGCGGCAGTAACAACGGCAACTGGACGCTGCTCAACAGCTCCAGCAGCAACGGCTTTGGCGGCCTGTCCGTCTCCGGTCTGGGCTCGTCCGCCCGCATCGCACTGGGCATGACCGGCTGGAGCGACACCAGCAAGACCATCCAGCTATCCGACGACGGCGGCAGCACGTGGCGCGAAATCGAGGCCGGCATGCCGCATACCGGCACAGCGTCGGATGGCTGCGCCGGCTGGGTGGAAGGCGTCACCATCGACCCTGCCAATCGCGATCACATCATGCACGTCCACGGCGGCGGCATCTGTGAAACCATGAACGCCTCGTCGCCCACGCCAACCTGGAGCCCCAAGGTCGACAACCTCGAGGAAACCGTGACGCTGGCCCTCGTCACGGCGCCGCCCGGTGCGTCGTACAACTTCATCAACAGCGCCGGCGACATCGGCACGTGGGTCAATACGGATCTCTCGACGAGGCCGACGAAAGGCCCCTTGAACACGTGGAGCAGCGGCAATTCGGCCGATATGTCGTGGTCCGATCCGACGTATATCGCCGCCGCGGGCGTCGACAACGCCAACGGCCATGCCACCCGGGGCTTCTGGTCGGGCGACAGCGGCAATAGTTGGGCGACGTTCGCGTCGCTGCCCAACGGCGCCGCGGCAAGCCAGAGCAACGTGGGCAACCTGGTCGTCCCGGCCCGCAACAACGTGACCTGGGCACCGCCGGACTCGGTCCCGTCGTACACGACAAACAACGGCGCCAGCTGGACGGCGACCAACCTGCCGGCGTTTAGTGCCACCTGGAACGGCTTCCCGCGTGCCTACCGCCTGGCCGCAGACCGCAAGAACCCGAACAAGGTCTATGCGTACGACTCCGGCGGCGCACCGTGGAGCTGGCAGCGCGGCAAGATCTACGTCTCGAACGACGGCGGCCACACGTTCACGCTGAGCCAGGGCTCGGTGAACGCGAACCTGGCCTGGAATTCGTGGCGAGATACGTCGATGGCGGTCAATCCGAACGCCGAGGGTGATCTCTGGCTGGCCGACGGCACGGCCGTGTACCACTCGGTGGACTCGGGGGCGACCTGGACGAAGCTCGGCGTCTTCGCGTCGACCAGCGACACACCGGGCGCCACCGTGATCGCCTTGGGCAGGGCGCCGACTGGTTCGCCGTACTCGGCCGCGGTCTATGTGGAAGGCACATTGAACGGCGTCTGGGGCATTTACCATTCCGACGACGGCGGTGCAACGTGGGCGCGCTTCAACGATGACGCGCACCAATTCGGCGACTCCGGCGTGATGGTGGGTGACTGGAACCGATATGGCAGGATTTACGTCAATGGTGCCGCTCGCGGTCTGATCTTTAGCAATTGAGGTTGATCGACCTGTCGACCGTCCGGCTGCGGTGCAGCCGGACGTAAAGCTTGGGTGAATGGGGGCGCTACCGTAATGGGTAGGATTGTGGGTAGGGAGCCATCTACGACAGTGGGAGTCTTACCTGGCGGGTCTGTGCGAGCGATGATCAGAGTCTGCTGCCTTCCGCCATCCCGTTTTCTTGCGAATCGGCGTGCTTGACGGCGCGCACTTGCGCCGTGGCGCCGGCGCGGCACAGCGGCCGTAAACGAGAAAACTTGATCGGGAAAAGCACTGAAAGTTTGCGAATTATTTCCCGGCTATAGTGAAATTACTGGCGGTAGGCGCGGCGCCTTTTGCCGATACCGGCCAGGTAATGACTGTAGACGGGTGCTGCATGAAAAATAAAATCGAAAAGACCGCCGGACCGATCTGGGGTGTGGCTGCAGGATTGCTTCTTGCCGCCGCAGGACTGAGTCTCGGCATCTTCCCGACGTCCCTGCACAGCTCGGGAACCGCAAACGACTTCATGGCGTCCGGTGCCGCGATGATGGGCATCTTCCTCGTCGTTTATTCCACGCACGAGTTGCGAAGAAAGCGCGCGCACTGAGCGGTCGCGCGGCGCCGACCGGTGAAAAGCAACTCGAGCCGGCGACGGCTCGGGCGTGCGCTCTGCACGAGCCGCACGGGGTTTCGTGCGGGCTACGACTTGCGGATTTCGTGGTTATAGACGAGTTCGACGATTCGCTTCGTCGGGATGCTCGCGTGCAATTCGTCGACGCCGTCGATCGGAAACCACCTGCATTTCTCGATCTCGTTGTTCGCTTGCGGCGTCTGGTCCGGGCCAACTTCCGCGAAGAACACGTGATGTGCCTTCGCGAGCCCGGTGAAATGCATCGAGTAAACGAGATTCTGGCCGGTTATGCCGGTTTCTTCGCACAACTCGCGATGCGCGGCGTCGAGCGGCGTTTCCCCGCGCTTGATCGTGCCGCCCGGAAGGGCCCAGCGCGACGAGCAACACCCGGCTGTCGCGGTAGCAGACGATCGTCGCCCGTTCTTTGATGGGTACCGCGGTCGATTGTGGGGAACTCATGGGCTCAAGGGCATAGGCACTGGCGAGATTCTAGCCACCGTTGATCGCGGTGCCAAGGCAGCATCGGCCGGAACCGCTCGATCATGCGGAAACGGGTCATGTGCAGGGTGACTTATGCGAGCACCCGGAACCGTCGGGGGTGGATGAAAAACAAGCTCGCCCGATCGGCACCGCAATCGGGCCTGGAAGTCAAAGCTGCCCGCAGCGTGCGAATTACCGACGAATCGGCTGGAAAGGGAGCGTTTACAGGAGGATTCGCCCGGCTATAGGGGCGCATACTTGAGACCCCAATAACCAGACCGGACACGGCGATGACTACCCTAAGCATGCAAACGATCGTTTGCGGCAAGACCATTCAGGTAGCGCTGATGACCGATACCGGAACGGCCAGTATTTTCGTGATGGACAATGACGACGGTTCCCATCAGCCACGGATCATGAAGGTGCGCCAGTACCTCGATGCGGGTATGACACATGAGGACGTCGTCCGCCATGTGTTGAATATCGTCGTGGCCTCGATCGAGCGGCGTGGCCAGCCATGGGCGCACTGAACTTCTTCCGAGCGACCGTCTGCACAGGGCCTGCGCTGCCGCGGTTTACTCGAAACGGGATTCGGCCGGGATGGCGAGACGCACTCTGCTCGGGTGCAATGCCTGCGATCGGTTCGGAAGCGATCAGCAATCGCATCCGCCTGTCGAACGAGGCGTTCGGGGTTGATCAACCAGTGCGGGGATCGTCCTGATTCTTCCGGCTGAAGTCCGGGACAAGCGCACGTCGGCGGCGATCTGGCCGGCTTCGATGCGCGTGACGATGCGGCTGCATGCGCGACTAAGTGGGCGCACGGCTGGCCGGTTCAGGTCGAACGCAAAGCTTGCCTGGGGCGAGTCTCCACGGAGTTCGTTTTCGTCAACCGGGTCTTGCGCGACATCACCCGTCTGTGGGCACGATGTCGACGCAGCTTGCGGCGTCAGGATCGTGCGCACGGCATTCGGTCCACCTTTCGCAAGCGGCAACGATACGGAACGGCGATACAAAGGCGATCGGGATCAGGGCGGCGGCGCGCAGCTTCGGCTCGAATTGCGGGCCTGGAGGTGCTACCCCCTGGGGTGCTTCATCTCCTCGGCTTCCATTGCCGCGTTTCGTTCCTCACTCGCGGAAACAGGTTCCATCGCCTCGTCGATCGAGGCCAATGCATACTCGCAGGCCAGCTTCGTTTCCTCGACGTCGGCGTCGGGCTCTTCATCGTCGGTGAGGGGAGGATCGAGCATGTCTCTGAGCATCGTCGCCAGTTCCGGGGTGTCCCACGGTTCGCCGCGTTGTTCCTTTTTCTTGATGTAGTGGCGGATCTCCGCATCCTGTTCGGGTGTCAGTGGAAGGTGCCGAAAGGTGCTGTTTGGGGTGGCATCAGTCATGATATTGCTCCGAAGTCCGGCATGGTCCCGGTGTGGCTGCTTCCCCGGGATGCATACATGCCGGAAAAATCGATAAGGATGACGGACCGATTCGCGAGTGACGCCGGGTTGAAGCGACTCGCGCGACGGCCGCCGCCGCTGATACTGCGTTCGCCGAGCCGATACTGCAGCTTGCAATTCGGCATTCAAGATGTACCTGGTCCCGAATCGAGCGCAATCGAATGCTCGGACACGCGTGGCAGATTCTTATTTGCGGAAGTTCGGATCCCGGATTCGATCGAGGCGAGCGAACAGTTCATTGATCTGGCGTTCGAGTACCTTATTGCGCTCAAATCGTGTCCGGAGTGTGTCGAGCTTGAATCGCCAATACGCCGGATCGCTCACTGGCGATCGGTTGATGAAGGCGTCGTGTGTTTGCTCGAGCAGTCCGATCGCTCCCCTAATGTGAGTCAGTTCGCGCTCCACATCGCAGTACCAGCTCATGTTTGCCGACTCTCGGTTATGGTTCGATTCTTGGCTTGCTGCACGGCGAGTGCGTCTGATTTCACTCGACAGCCGCCGCGCGGGCAAATTTCGAGCGATGTTGTTCTCAGCGCCCCACGGGCAAAATCCCGACCGCTGCGTCGAAGCCGGCGCCGTCGTCACGCGGGCGGTCGTTCTGCGCCGGCACATGACGGCACATGAGCGGGCGACATTCGAATCCACGATAAAGACGCACGCTCATGACGAGCTTCTGAACGTTCGGTCGCGACGACTCGCGGGACGAACTCGTCCGGCCAGTATCGCCAGTGTGGCGCGACGGGGTGGGGCGTAAAGCGTAATGCTGCGTGCGAACATGAGCGCGATGCAGCAAGAAGGGAGACGGAGGGCGAGCAGTCGAACGGCTCGCGAATGCCCGGATGAGTTCATCATACGCGCGTCGCCCTTCGGGTGGCCATCTTATTTCGGGCGACGCGGAATGCCTCCGGTGCGAGGCTGTGGCTGTCTGGCGCGGTCGGGTTGAACCGGCGTGCGGGCTGGCCGACGCGGTGCCTGAAACACCGCGCGGTTGCCGCGCATTCCGTCCTTACTTCTGTTCCGGCAGGAACCAGTTCATCACGAGCGCGCAGATGCCGCCCGTTGCGACACCCGATTCCAGCACGTTCTTCAGCGCATGCGGCAGGCTGTTCAGAATGTCCGGCACCTGCGACACGCCGAGGCCGAGCGCCAGCGACACCGCGATGATCAGCAGCGCGCGGCGGTCGAGCTGCACGCCCGCGAGAATGTTGATGCCCGATGCGGCCACCGCGCCGAACATCACCATCGCCGCGCCGCCCAGCACGGGCTCCGGCACGGCCTGCAGCACGCCGGCGACGACCGGGAACAGGCCGAGCACCACGAGCATCCCCGCGATCCAGATGCCGACATGGCGGCTCGCGACGCCGGTGATCTGGATCACGCCGTTGTTCTGCGCGAACACGGAGCTCGGAAACGTATTGAACACGCCGGCCAGCAGCGAGTTCGCGCCGTTGACGAGCACGCCGCCCTTGATTCGTTGCATCCACACCGGCCCCTCGACCGGCTCGTTCGAGATCTTGCTGGTGGCGGTGACGTCGCCGATCGCTTCGAGCGACGTGACGAGGTAGATGATCAGCATCGGCACGAACAGCGACCACGAGAAGCCGATGCCGAAGTGCAGCGGCGTCGGAACCTGGAACAGCGCGGCCTGCTGCATGCCGGTGAAGTCGAGGCGGCCGAGGAACGCGGCCGCGAGGTAGCCGATCGCGAGCGCGATGACGAGCGCGGTGCTGCGCACCCAGACGATCGGCACGCGGTTCAGCAGGATGATCGTGCCGAGCACGAGGCCGGACAGCGTCAGGTTCTCCGCGCTCGCGAACGTGCCCTTGGCCATCGCGCCATAGCCGCCGCCCATGCTGATGAGGCCGACCTTGATCAGCGTGAGGCCGATCAGCAGCACGACGATGCCGGTGACGAGCGGCGTGATCAGGCGCTTCACGAACGGCAGGAGGCGCGACACGCTCATCTCGACGAACGAACCGGCAATCACGACGCCGAAGATCGCGGCCATCACGGTCTCGACCGGCGTGCCCTGCTTGACCATCAGGCTGCCGCCCGCGATCAGCGGGCCGACGAAGTTGAAGCTGGTGCCCTGGACGATCAGCAGGCCGGCGCCCAGCGGGCCGAAGCGCTTGCACTGGACGAAGGTGGCGATACCGGAAATCACCAGCGACATCGATACGATCAGGGTCGTATCGCGGCTGGACACGCCGAGCGCCTGGCAGATCAGCAGGCCGGGCGTGACGATCGGCACGATGATCGCCAGCAGGTGCTGCAGCGCGGCGACGAAGGCGACCATCGGCGCCGGCCGGTCGTTCGGGCCGTAGACGAGGTCGCGGGCCGATTCTGCGGCGTCGGCGCCGTGGGAGGCGGGTTGGGCGTGGGAAGCGGGTTGCATGGCGAGCGGGCCGGACAAGGTGGAAAGTGCGGCATTTTAGCCGAAGGGCCCGCCGGCGCCGCGGTGCGCCGCGATAGCGGGGATTCGACGGAGCGGGGAAGCGGCGACGGATCGGCGCCCGGCCGGCCGTGATCGTGGCGGCCGTCGGTCAGCGGGTTTGCCGCGACGCGATTGCGGCTGTCGTCGTCGCGCTGAACCCGGGCAATTCCGGAATCCGCTGCTCCATGAATTGCAGGAACGTGCGGGTCCTGAGCGGCAGATACCGGCGCGACGCATACACGAGGTGCAGCGCATGCGGCGGAACCATGTCCCACTTCGGCAGCAGCCGGACGAGCCGCCCGGTGTCGATCAGGTCCTGAACGAGCCACGCCGGCGCGCTGCCCACCGCGTTCCCGGCCAGGAAGCATTCCCGCAGCGCGATCGAGCTGTTCACGCGATACCGGCCGTGTACCGGAACGGCGACCTTCTCGTCGCCTCGCGCGAATTCCAGTGCGCTGCCGATGATGTCCGCGCGCGCGTATCCGACATACTCATGCTTCGCCAGGTCTTCCGGCCGGCGGATCCTCGGCGCCCTCGACACGTATGCCGGCGCGGCCACCAGCAGGCGCGGCGACGACGCGATGTTGCGTGCGACGACATCCGGCGGCAGCACGTGGCCGAGGCGAATGGCGACATCGACGCCTTCCTCGACCAGATCGATCACGCGATCGGTCAAATGAAGCTCGACGTCGATTTCCGGCCACGCGGCGAGGAATTCGAGCACGAGCGCGTTCAGCCTCAACTCGCCCAGCCCCAGCGGCGCGTTGACGACCAGCTTGCCGACCGGCCGCAGCGTTTGCCCGCGCACGTCGGCCACCGCGCTTTCGTATTCGTCGAGCACGCGCTTGCAGCGATCGTAGAAGCGCCGGCCTTCGTCGGTCGGCGCGAGGCTGGTTGTCGAGCGTTCGAGCAGGCGAACGCCCAGTTCCTGTTCGAACGCGGCGACGATCTTGCTGATCGTCGGCTGGCCGGTGCCTTCCTCGCGAGCGACCGCCGAAAAATTGCCCAGCTCGATGGCGCGGACGAACACGCGCATGGATCGCAGCGAATCCATCTTATTCCCTTATGGAATGAACCCTATTCAAGTGTCCCACGTTCCTGTGTAATGGAGAATGACCTAACGTTCGCAAACCTTCACTTCCTGATGAGGAACCGACATGAACGAGGCACTGCAATCTTCGACACTGGACGGCGCGCACGTGGTGATATTCGGCGCGAGCTCCGGAATCGGCCTCGCGGCCGCGGCGGCCGCGAAGGCGAGGGGCGCCAGCGTCACGCTGGTCGGCCGGACCCGCGCGAAGCTCGAGGCCGCCGCGCACACGATCGGCGGCGCGCGTTTCGCGGTGGCCGATATCGCGGATCGGCACGCGGTGCAGGCCGTATTCGATACGATGACGCGTGTCGATCACCTGGTCGTCACGGCCGGCCGGTTCATCGCCGGCAAGCTGAGCGAGACCGATCCCGATCATCTGCTCGCCGCGGTACAGGAGCGCATCGCCGGGCCGGTCTACGCGATCCGGGCCGCGTTGCCGCTGATGCCCGCGACCGGCTCGATCGTGCTGACGGGCGGGCAACTGTCGGATCGTCCGTCGGCGCAAGGCACGTCCGTGATTGCCGCCGCCGTGCGTGGCGTCGAAGCGCTGGCGCAATCGCTCGCGCTGGAGCTGAAGCCGATTCGCGTCAACGTCGTCGCACCCGGTTTCGTCGAGACGCCGCTGTACGACGCGTTCGGCCCGGAAGCGCGCGATGCGATCCTCGCGGGAGCCGCATCGGCGCTGCCGGGCGGCCGCGTCGGTCGTGCCGACGAAGTCGGGGAGGCGATCGCGTTCCTGCTGGGCAACGGTTTCATGAATGCCGAAATCCTGCACATCGACGGCGGCGGCCGGCTGGTCTGAGCCGTGCGCGTCGTGCGGGCCGGCTTCGGGTACTTGCGCGGCGTCAGCCGGCCGTGTGTGTTTTCGTGTTGCGCGCCGGTGCGCGTGGCGCGCGGGAATCGGGATACGCGCGCTGGCAGACCGCAATGACCGCGTCGCGCAGGCGGCGGTGGACGGGGTCGGCGTGCATGCGCGGATGCCATAGCGCGGAGACGAGGATCGCGGGCAGGCGGACCGGGATCTCGAAGCTGCGCAGCCCGAGGGCTTCCGCGAGCCCCGGCGAGAACGCGTTGCCGAGGCTCGAGCGCGGCACCAGCGCGATCAGGTCGGTGCTGGCCGCGACACGCATCGCATCGGGGTAGCCGGGGACGACGACGTGCACGGTCTGGCCCGGGCCGGACGGGCCGGTCGGAGCGTCGGCCGGTCCGCCGAAATCGCCGAGCTGCGATGCGATCACGTGACGGCAGGCCGCATAGCGCGCGGGCGTGATCCTGGCCGCCGCGAACAGCGGGTGTCCGGCGCGCGCTACCGCGACGTGCCAGTCGTGACCGAGCATGCGGGTGTGCAGCTCGGGCGCGTCGTCGCCGCGCTTGCCGATTTCCAGATCGACGGTGCCGTCGCGCAGCGCTTGCGGATCGCGGTCGGGCTTGGGCACGAAGCGGATGCGCACGTGCGGCGCGACTTCGCCGATCGCGGCGACCACCGGGCCGGACAGCATTTCCATGAACGACGCCGACGCGCGAATGGTGAACGTGGATGAGAGCGTCGCCATGTCGACGTCGGCCGTCGCCGGCCGCAGCACGGCGCGCGCGTCGCTCGCGATCGCATGCACGCGGTCGCGCAATGCAGCCGCGTGCGGCGTCGGCACGAGCTTGCGCCCGGCGCGCACGAGCAACGGGTCGCCGGTGGAGAGCCGCAGCCGCGTGAGCGTGCGGCTCATGGCGGACGTGCTCAGGCCAAGCCGGCGCGCCGCGCCCGTCACGCTGCCTTCCGACAGCAGCGCGTCGAGTGCGGTGACGAGATTCAGGTCGATGTCTTCCATGCGGACAGGATACGCCACTGCACGGTCTGGCATGGCGTTCGATGCAACTATTGGTTGCATCCGGTGCGTCTGGTGCATGGTCTGGTGCACGCCTATAGTGGGCGCATCGTGAAACCCGGCAAAGGCGGCAACCATGCAATCGACCGTATCGAACCCGAACGCACCCACGATCCTGCTCGTCGCCGCTTCGCGCGGCCTCGGGTTGGCCATGGCGGAGCAATTCCTGAACAGGGGCTGGAACGTAACGGGCACCGTGCGTGCAGGATCGGGGCGCACGAAGCTGCACGATCTCGCTGACCGGTTCGACGGCCGGCTCGGGATCGAGACGCTCGACATCTGCGAGCCGGCGCAACTGACCGCGCTGCGCGAGCGCCTGTCGGGCAGGTGCTTCGACATGTTGTTCGTGAATGCGGGGACGACCAACGACCCGAACGAAACGATCGGCGAAGTGACGACCGACGAGTTCGTGCGCGTGATGATCACGAACGCGCTTGCGCCGATGCGCGTGATCGACGCGCTCCAGGATTTCGTGACCGCCGACGGATTGATTGGCGCGATGTCGTCGGGGCAGGGCAGCGTCGCGAACAACGTCAGCGGGATGCGCGAGGTCTATCGCGGCAGCAAGGCCGCGCTGAACCAGTTCATGCGCAGCTTCGCGGCGCGGCAGGCCGACACGCCGCGTGCGATGGCGCTGATGGCGCCCGGCTGGGTCCGCACGGAGCTGGGCGGGCCCGATGCACGCCTGACCATCGACGAGAGCGTGCCGAGCCTCGTCGACGTGCTGATCGCGAAGCGTGCGCGCCCCGGGCTCGAATACCTCGACTATCTGGGGCGGACGGTGCCGTGGTGAACGGATGTCGCTGCTTGCCTTGCCAGGTCGCCTGCACATGACGTTGTATCCGCAACGATTGCGCGGCGCGACGACATGTCGCTCGCTGCATCGCACAACCGACCGCGCTTGACACAGTCGCGCTGCCCGCCGTAAATTGCGCGGGCAGATCTAGATAAGAGACTATCTGTAGGATGGTCTCTCCATGCGTCGATCGCATCTGCAATGTCGAGCCTCTTACAGAACAAATATACGGAGGCCGATTGTGCAAACGATCGCGGTCAAGCTTCATGGCATTGAAGACGTCATTTCCTTTCTCGACGCGCGCCCCGGTATCGCGGGCAGGGCGGGACTCGTCTGGTGGCTGTCGCTCGGCGGGTTGTTTCTCGACGCATTTTCCAACTCGGCATTGAGCGCCGGCCTCGGGCCGATGACGCACGAATTGCATCTGTCGGCCGCGCAGGTCGCATGGATGACGTCGTTCGCGTCGTGGGTCGCGATCGCGTTCAACCCGATCGGCGGCTGGATGGCCGACCGGTGGGGGCGCGTACGGCCGCTGATCGCCGCGAAGCTGCTGTCGGTCATCGGTGCGCTGCTCGTGGTGTTCGCACCGGATTTCAATACGATTCTGGCCGGCCGCTTCTTCGTCGGGATGGCGTACGGGATCGACTTCGCGATCGCGATGGCGATGCTCGCGGAGTTCACGCCGGGCCGCCTGAAGAGCCGGCTCAATACGTGGCAGGGCATGTGGTACACGGCGGTCTGCCTGAACCTGCTGCTCGCGCTGCTGTTTCATGCGTGGCAGGTCGGCGATTCGATCTGGCGCTACTCGGTCGCGGCTACCGCGGTGTTCGGTGTCGCGATCCTCGCGCTGCAATGCGCGTTCCTCGTCGAAAGCCCGATCTGGCTCGCGCGCAAGGAGCGCCTCGACGACGCGGCGCACGCGATGACGCGCATCTACGGGCAGGCATTCGTCGCCGCACCTGCGCACGAACGCACACCCATCGTCAATCCGGCCACGCGCGGCCTCGCGAACGTGCTGCTGATCTTTCGCGGCGTCTACCTGCCGCGCACGATCCTCGCCGCGACCGTGCAGATCGGCCAGTCGATCGAATACTTCGCGATCGGCTGGTATCTGCCGCTGATCAGTGCCGCGCTGTTCGGCAAGGACTTCGTCTATGCGACGCTCGGTGCGCTCGTGTTCAACCTGTTCGGGATCGTCGGCGGCTTCTCGTCGTCGACGGTCGGCCGTCGCGTCGGCCTGCGCCGCGCATCGGCGATCGGCTTCGCGGCGGTTTGCGCGATGCTGGTCGCGCTCGGGCTGTTCCATGCGCACATGCCGCTGTGGCTGTCCGTGGTCGTGCCGTCGCTGTTCATCCTGTTCCACTCGGCCGGCCCCGGCGCGAACGGCAAGAGCCTGTCGTCGCTGTCGTTTCGCGGCGAACTGCGCGCCGGCGCGAACGGTATCGTCGGCGCGCTCGGCTCGATCGGCGCGGCACTCGGCCTGCTGGTCTTTCCGCTGTTTCGCGCACGCTACGGCCTCGAACACACGTTCCTGATCCTCGCGGTCGTGCCGTGCGTCGCGAGCGCGATTTGCTTCGCGATCCGCTGGGATCCGACGCGCACGACGATCAATCCCGACAACGAACCCGACGCGCCGCACTTCGGTGACGACGCGCGCGCCACGTCGGCCTTCCTGAAACCCGCCATCGAGAAAACGCAGCGATGACCGATTCCCGAAACGCCATTCTCGCCATCGATGAAGGCACATCCGGCACGCGTGCCGCGCTGGTCGACGCGAGCGGGCACGTGTCGTGCCTCGAATACCTGCCGCTGTCGGTCGAGAGCCCGCGGCCCGGTGTCGTCGAACAGGACGCGAACGCGATCCTCGACAAGACGCTCGCGGTCTGCCGCGCGACGCTCGCGCACGCGCATGAGCAGGGTGTGCAGATCGTCGCGCTGGCGCTCGCGACGCAGCGTGCGACAGCCGTGCTGTGGGACACGCGGACCGGTCGCGCGCTCGTGCCCGCGATGGTCTGGCAGGACACGCGCCATGCGGCCGAGCTCGACCGTTTCGCGTTCGACTGGGACCGTGTGCTCGTGCCGCAGGTCGGCCGGCCGGCGGGTGTGCGCTCACCGTATCTGTGGGCCGTGCACCAGATGCGGACGTCGCAGGCGGTGGCCGATGCGCATCGCGCCGGATGTCTCGCATTCGGCACGATCGATACGTGGCTGCTGTGGCATCTGTCCGATGCACGCGAATGCGTGACGACGCCGACCAACGCAACATCGGCGAGCGCTTACCTGCTCGGCGAACATTGCTATTTCGAGCCGTGGCTCGACGCGCTGGGCTTTCCGCACGAACTGCTGCCCGCGCTGCGCGAGGACGCCGACGCGTTCGGCCGCACGCGTCAGGACATGCTCGGCATCGACGTGCCGATCCTCGCGTGCGCGGGCGACCAGTTCGCGGGTGCGGTCGGCCTCGGCTGCGTCGAGCGCGGCCAGGCGATGTGCGTGCACGGCACCGGCAGCTTCGTCGACCTGCTGACGGGGACGGTGCGTCCTGACGCCGGATCGTACGCACAACCCGGTTACGCGCACGACGGCACGCTGGCGATGACCGCGCGGCGGCACGGCGGCGTGTCGCATTACTCGCTCGAAACCTTCGTCGCGACGACGGGCTCGGCACTGCGCTGGGTCTGCGAAAAGCTGCGCTGGTTCGACGATCCGGCGCAGATCAGTGCGCTGGCGGGCACCGTACAGTCGGCGCGCGGCGTGACGTTCATACCGGCGCTCACCGGCTTGCGCGTGCCGCGGATGGAGCCGAACGCACGCGCGTTGCTGTCGGGTATCTCGATCGCGACGACGCAGGCCGAGGTTGCATATGCGGTGCTCGAAGGCATCGCGCATTCGGTCGCGTCGTGCATGGAGGCCAACCAGGCGGTGGCGCGGGCCGACGTGTCGGAGCTGATCGTCGGCGGCGGCCTCGCGGGCAGCGACACGCTGCTGCAGATCCAGGCCGACGTGAGCGGCGTGCCCGTGCGCCGGATGCGCGAAGGCGACCGTGCAAGCCTGCGCGGCGCGGCGTTTCTCGCGGGCGCGTCGGGGCTGCTGTGGGACTCGCTCGACGCGGCCCGCGCGACACTCGTTACCGACGCCGTCTTCGAACCCTCGATCGACGCGGCCAGCCGGCAGCGCCGGCGCGCGGCCTGGCATGCGCGGATCGCGTCCGAGCTTGCGCACGCGGCCGATTTTGCTTACGCGTAAGCACGGAGAACGACCAGCATGATGTTTTTGCCATCCAGAAAACCGCAGACGGACCGTGCCGGCATGACGGGCACCGAGCCGCTGCGCGTGAACCGCGACGAGCATCTGGCACGGCTCGAGACCGACACGTTCGACGTGCTGATCGTCGGCGGAGGCGTAACGGGCGCGTACGCCGCGTTCGATGCGAGCCTGCGCGGACTGCGCGTCGCGCTCGTCGAGAAGAGCGATTTCGCGTCGGGCACGTCGTCGAAATCGTCGAAGATGGTCCACGGCGGGCTCCGTTACATCGAGCAGGGCAATCTCGGGCTCGTGCGCCATTCGCTGCTCGAGCGGCAACGGTTGCGGCGCAACGCGCGTCATCTCGTGCAGCGGCTGCCGTTCCTGTTCCCGGTGATGGAGCGCGAAGGCGTGTTCGACCGGCGTCTCGCGAAAGCCTTCGAAAGCCTGCTGTGGACCTACGACATCGCCGGAGGCTGGCGCGAGGGCATCCTGCACCAGAAGCTGACGAAGGCGGAGGTGCTGTCGCATTGCCCGACCTTCAACGAGACCTACCTGACAGGCGGATTCCTGTACTTCGACGCACGTGTCGACGATGCGCGCCTGACGCTGAACCTCGTGCGCACGGCTGCGTTTCATGGCGCGGCGGTGGCGAACCACGCACGCGTGGTCGAGCTGACGCGCGACGGCCACGGCAAGGTCGACGGCGCGATCGTGTATGCCGACGGTCGCGAGCGGCGCGTGCACGCGCGCGTGGTCGTGATGGCGACGGGCGTGTGGCTGCGCGACTGGACCGGCGCGCGCAAGGGCGATACGCCCGCGTTGCAGGTGCGGCCCGCGAAGGGCGTACACGTGGCGATTCCGTGGCTGAAGATCCGCAACGACTGCACGGTGACGATCCCCGTGCCGGGCCGCAACCGCCGCGCGACGATCACGCGCTGGGGCAACGTGTCGTATCTCGGCACGACCGACGAGGACTACGACGGCGATCTCGACGACGTGCACTGCACCCGGCAGGAACTCGATTTCCTGCTCGACGGCGCGCGTTCCGCGCTGAAGGTCGACCTGAGCGCGGACGACGTGGTCGGCAGCATCGCCGGGTGCCGGCCGCTCGTCGGACCGCCCGGCGGCAAGACGATCGAGATGAAGCGCAATCACGAGATCCATGTCGCGCCCGACGGGCTCGTGACGATCGTCGGCGGCAAGCTGACGACGTCGCGGCATATGGCCGAGCAGACGATCGATACGGTCGGCAAGCTGCTCGGCCGCCGCACGCGCTGCCGCACGAAATCGGCGTACCTGCTCGGCGCGGCCGGTTACGACCCGCAAGCGATCGTCGCGTCGGGCGGGCTCGCCGCGCATTTCGGCGAGCGCTACGGCACCGAGGCGCGCTTCGTCGGCGATCTCGCCGACGCGACGCCGTCGCTGCTTGCGCCGATCGTCGAAGGACTACCGTACAGCGAAGCGGAAGTGCTCTATGCGGTGCGTCACGAATTCGCACGCAGCGTCGACGACGTGTTGTCGCGCCGCACCCGCGCGCGGCTGATGGCGCGCGATGCATCGGCGCGCGCCGCACCGCGCGTCGGCGCCATCCTCAAGGCGGAGCTCGGCCTGTCCGATGCCACCGTCGCCAGCCAGGTGCGCGACTACGTCGCCGCCGTCGCACTCGAAAAAGCCATCCTCATGGGAGAAAACGGATGATCAGCAAGGAAGCCATCAAGCGCGGCTACAACCGCGGCAACTACGTCGTCGGTGCGCATACGCCGCCGCCATACTCGCTGAACCTGCCGGCGGCAGGCAGTGCGCCGGTCGAGGCCGGCATGCAGCGCGCGCCGGTCGCAGTGTCGCCGCAACAGGTCGATGCGTTGCGTGCGGTGGCCGACGAAGTGCTAACGCTGGCGGCCGACGTCGTCGCGTGGACGCGCGACTGGTGGGCCGCGTCGATGGTCGCGGAAACGGGCGGCCGGCCCGCGACGCCGCACGCGGTCGTCGTGCGCGTGTCGACGGTCGAGCAGGTGCAGGCCGTGATGCGTATCGCACATGCGGCGACGATTCCGGTGACGGCATCGGCCGGCCGCAGCAACGTGACGGGCGCGGCGCTGCCGGTGCGCGGCGGCATCGTTCTCGACGTGTGCGGGCTGAACCGGCTGATCGACGTCGACACCGAGAGCCAGATCGTCGACGTCGAAGCCGGGATGTTCGGTGACGTGTTCGAGGAAACGCTGCAGCGCGAGCACGGGCTGACGATGGGCCACTGGCCGTCGTCGTTCGGGATCAGCACGGTGGGCGGCTGGATCGCCTGCCGCGGTGCGGGGCAACTGTCGACGCGCTACGGCAAGATCGAGGACATGGTGTTCGGAATGGACGTCGTGCTGGCGGACGGCAGCCTGGCCACGCTCGGCGGTTATTCGCGCTCGGCGGTCGGGCCTGATCTGCAGCAGTTGTTCATCGGCAGCGAAGGGACGCTCGGCATCATCGTGCGCGCGCGCCTGAAGCTGCATCGGCTGCCCGACTACGGCCGCGCGATCGCGTACGGCTTCGATACGTTTGCGGCCGGCCTCGACGCGTGTCGCGAGATCCTGCAGCGCGGCGCGAATCCGGCGGTGCTGCGGCTCTACGACGAACTTGAAAGCGGCGTGCAGTTCGGCCTGCCCGACACGAACGTGCTGCTGATCGCCGACGAAGGCACGCGCGAGATCGTCGATGCGGTGGTGGCGATCAGCGTGCGCGTAGGCGAGGAAAGCGGTCGCAAACTCGACGGCGACGCGATCTTCGAGAAGTGGCTCGACACGCGCTACCTGACCGGCAAGAGCGCGGAGGGCTTCAAGCGCAGCCCGGGTTTCGTTGCCGATACGCTGGAGATGTGCGGCCGCTGGCGCGACCTCGCGGCGATCTATCGCGACGTGGTGGCCGCCCTGCAGGCCGTGCCCGGTACGCTGGCCGGATCCGCGCACCAGTCGCATGCGTATGCGGACGGCGCGTGCCTGTATTTCTCGCTGCGCGGTGACGTCGCGGTGGCCGAACGGGCCGCGTGGTACCGCGCGGCGTGGGACGCGGCGAATGCGGTGCTGATCCAATACAATGCGGCGTTGAGTCATCACCACGGCGTCGGGCTGCTGCGTTCGCCGTACATGCGCGAATCGCTGGGCACGGCGTTCCCGGTGCTGCAGACGGTGAAGCGCGCGCTCGACCCGAAACACATCCTCAACCCCGGCAAGCTCGGTCTCGACGACGAGACTGGCCCGCACGTCGACCGGTAAACGTCATGGACAAGTCGCTGGGCGCGCGTCTCGCCCGTCATCCCGTCATCGCCACGCTGTATGGCGCCGAGCAGGCCGACAGCTTCATCGACAGCGCGGCCGAGGTCGGCATTGTCGCGAACGTCGACCTGCGCAGGCTTCAGGCGGTGGTCGCGGCGCTCGCCCGGGCCGGCAAGTTCGTGATCGTCAACATCGACAGTTGCGACGGTCTGTCGCAAGACAAGGGCGGCGTTGAATATCTGGCGGATATCGGCGTCGCCAGCCTCGTGTCGACGCGTGTCGCGACGATCCAGCGCGCGAACCGGGCGGGGTTGATCACGATGCAGAAGGTGTTCGTGACCGATCGCTCGACATGGCCGCGCAGCATGAAGGCGATCGAGCAGAGCGATCCGAACCTCGTGCAGTTGATGCCGGCGCCGATGCTCGCGCACCTGAGCGAGGCCGACCGCCAGGCGCTGCCGCCTATCGTCGCGTCGGGCTTCGTCGGCAACGCGGACGACGTGCGCAGCGCGCGGCGGCACGGCGCGGTCGCGGTGTCGACGAGCGACACCGCGTGGTGGAATTTCGACCCGTCGTCGTGACGGGTGTTTGTCGAACACGGAGCCCCGCATGAACGAACCTTACCTGCAGGTCATCGCACATTTTTACGCGAAGCCGGGCAACGGCGACCGCGTGATCGAGCTGCTCGCGGAACTCGCGCCCGCGACGCGCGCCGAGCCGATGAATCTCGACTACGCGTATTTCCGCTCGCCTGCCGATCCCGACCACATCGTGATCCTCGAGCGTTACAGCGACGCGGGCGGCCTCGACGTGCATCGGGAAACGCCGCATTTCCAGCGGATCGGGATCGGGGCAATCTTTCCGCTGCTCGATCGCCGCGACGTGTCGCGCTACATGGTGCAGCCGGACACCGGCACGGCGACGCTTCCGGGAGGCACCCGATGAACCCGTTTCAATTCCGTACCGTTCCGACGCAGATCGTCGAATTCGGCGCCGCGCGCCGGCTCGGCGCGCTGTTGCGCGAACGCTTTCCGGCGCTCGTGCGGCTGTGCGTCGTCACCGACGCGTTCCTGCATCGCAGCGGCGTGCTCGCGCCCGCGCTGGAGAGCCTCGCCGCGCACGGCTGGCAGGTCAACGTGATCGACGACGTGATCGCCGATCCGCCCGAGCACGTGGTGCTCGAAGCGACCGCGCGGGCCGTCGCGGCCGATGCCGAGATCGTGCTCGGCCTGGGCGGCGGTTCGTCGATGGACGTTGCGAAGCTGATCGCCGTGCTCGCGCCGGGGCAGCAGGCGCTGGCCGACATGTACGGCGTCGACAAGGTCGCGAGCGCGCGGCTGCCGCTCGTGCAGATGCCGACGACGGCCGGCACGGGCTCCGAGGTGACGGCCGTTTCGATCGTCACGGTCGGCGAGGCGCGCAAGATGGGCGTCGTGTCGCCGCACCTGTTCGCGGACGTCGCGATCCTCGACGCCGAGCTGACGCTCGGCCTGCCGCGCGCGGCGACCGCCGCGACGGGCATCGACGCGATGGTGCATGCGATCGAAGCCTATACGTCCGCGCGGCTGAAGAATCCGGTGTCCGACATGCTGGCCGTGCACGCGCTGACGCTGCTGTCGCGCAACCTGCTCGCGGCCTGCGACGACGGCCGCAACCGGCACGCGCGCGAGGCGATGCTGGTCGGCGCGATGTTCGCCGGGCAGGCGTTCGCGAATGCGCCGGTCGCGGCCGTGCATGCGCTGGCCTATCCGGTCGGCGGGATCTTCCACGTGCCGCACGGGCTGTCGAATGCGCTCGTGCTGCCGCACGTGCTGCGCTTCAACGCGCCGGCCGCCGCGCCGCTGTATGCGGAACTCGCGGCGATCGTCGCGCCGTCGGCGACGGGCAGCGACGAAGCGAGGACGCATGCGCTGATCGCGGAGATCGACCGGCTGATCGTCGCGACGGGCATCCCGCGCACGCTGCGCGAAGTCGGCATCGGCGAGGGCGACCTGCCGAGGATGGCGTCGGACGCGATGCTGCAGACGCGCCTGCTCGTGAACAATCCGCGCGAGGTGACGGAGGCCGACGCGCTGGCGATCTATCGGCAGGCGTGGTGACGCGGCGGGCGAGCGCACCGCCCGTCACGACGCGCGTGCGGCCTCCCGCGCGGGCCATGCCGCAAACATGCGCATACCAGCGCGACGGCCACGAGCAGGCATTCGGCCCACGGCGTGATACGCGGTGCATCGTGTTCGACGAGCACGCCGCCGAGCGCTGAACCGAGTGCGCTCAGGCCACCGACGCGCGCGGGTGGTCGGCCACCACGTACGCCGATGCCTGCTTCGTGCCGTCCGGTTTCGTCTGCAGGTAAACGCCCTGGATTTCCGGCTCGAAACCCGGCAGCGCGTTGATCCCGGCTTCGAGCGCGCGGAAGTAGTCGAGCGCCGGGCCGCCCCACGCTTCGCCGGGCACCACGCAGAAGATGCCGGGCGGATAGGGCAGCGCGCCTTCGGTCGCGATCCGGCCTTCGATACGATCCAGCGTGACGAGCTCGACGTTGTTGCGGATCAGCTCGGCATTCGCGGCGTGCGGCAGCATCGCCTGCTTCGGGAACTGCGCGCGCCGGAACATCTGCTTCTGCAGATGCTTCATGTCGTGGCTGCGGTAGAAGTCGTGCATCCGCTGGCACAACTGCCGCAGGCGCATGTTGCCGTACAGCTCCGGATACGCTTCGCACAACGACGGGATTGCTTCGCGCAGCGGCGTGTCCTGGTCGAGATGGCGTTCGAACTGTGCAAGGTGCGCGACCAGATGCTGCAGCTTGCCGAAGCTTTCCGACGGCGTGAGCAGGAACAGGATCGTATACAGGTCGGCCTTCTCGGGCACGACGCCGTGCTCGCGCAGGTAGCGCGCGAGGATCGGCGCCGGCGCGCCGAACGGCGCGTACTCGTGCGTATCGCGATCGATGCCGGGCGTCGTCAGCAGCAGCTTGCACGGATCGACGAAGTACTGGTTGTCGGCATAACCTTCGAAGCCGTGCCACGCGTCGGCCGGATGGAAGCGGAAGAAACGCAGGTCGTCGACGATCTGCTCGGTCGGGTAGTCGGCCCACGGGCGGCCGTCGACATGCTGCGGAACGAACGGGCGGATCTGGCGGCAGGTCTTCAGCAGCAGCTTGCGCGCCTCGACGCCGTGCGCGACGCAGTCGCGCCACAAGCGCTTGCCGGCCGGGCCCGCATGCATCTGCGCATTGACGTCGAGCGCCGCGAACATCGGGTAGAACGGGCTCGTCGACGCATGGATCATGTACGCGTTGTTGAAGCGCCGGTGATCGCAGAAGCGCTTCTGGCCTTCGATGTGGCTGTCCTTCTTGTGGATCTGCGACGTCTGCGAGAAGCCGGCCTGCTGCTTGTGCACCGACTGCGTGACGAAGATGCCGGGATCGTCGGGGCCGAGCGTCAGCATCAGCGGCGAGCAGTCCTGCATCATCGGGATGAACTGCTCGTAGCCGACCCACGCCGAATCGAACAGGATGTAGTCGCACAGATGCCCGATCCGGTCGACGATCTCGCGTGCGTTGTAGATCGTGCCGTCGTAGGTGCCGAGCTGGATCACCGCGAGCCGGAACGGACGCGGCAGGTCGGCGCGCTCGGGTGCGACGTCGCGGATCGCGTCGCGAATGCGCGTTTCGTCGAGCGCCGCGCTGTCGACGCCGCCGATGAGGCCCCATGCGTTGCGCGCGGTCTCGAGGTAGACGGGCCGCGCGCCGGACACCACGAGCGCGCCGAGGTGCACCGACTTGTGGTTGTTGCGATCGAACAGCACGAGATCGTCGGGCGCGAGCAGCGCGCTCGTGACGACCTTGTTCGACGTCGACGTGCCGTTCAGCACGAACCAGGTCTTGTCGGCGTTATAGATCCGCGCGGCATTGCGCTGCGCTTCCAGCGCGGGGCCTTCGTGGATCAGCAGGTCGCCGAGCCGGACGTCCGCGTTGCAGAGGTCGGCGCGAAACAGCGTCTCGCCGAAGAAGTCGACGAACATCCGGCCGAGCGGATGATTCGAGAAGAACTGGCCGCCCTGGTGGCCGGGGCAGTCGAACTCGACGTAGCCGCGCTGCACGTATTCGCGCATGACCTTGAAGAACGGCGGCAGCAGGTTCTCGCTGTAGATATCGGCGGCGGCTGAAATCTGCCGGCCGTAATAGTGGCGGCTGCCATGCCCGAGCTGGATCACGCCGCTCGCGCTCGGCAGGACCGACGGCGGCACTTCCTGGTCGGGCTCGACCGCGACGAAGAACGGAATCGCGAAGCCGGTTCTTTCGACGGCTTTCAGGATTTTTTGCGCCGAATCGATTCCGACCACGATTGCCGCGATATTCGTGAAATCGGTCTGAAATACGTCGACCTGTTCGTGCGTGGTGAGGAAGGCGCCAATCAGCGCCGGCTCGACTGCGATTTTCAACAGGCTCACACGAATTCTCCCGTAAATGTGCGGAAGCGGGAGCCGCATTCACGCCGGCGCACAATCCGCGTAGTCCGATACGCACCGCAGCCGATTGAAACGCTCCCGCGAATGCAGAATGCCGAATGCGCACCGCACGAATCAGCCTGCGCAGCGAGGCTCGGCTGCCGACGGTCAGTGCGCGACGCAGCCGATCGTAGCAACAAAATCCGGCGAATTCAATCGACCGGAAACATCAATGTCATTGAAGGATGAGTAGGATCAAATAATCTGGAATCGGAATGCTGCAATGCACATAAAAATGATCCAATTATGAAATCCGATTTGAAAGGGGCAGACGGTTTCGCCGAATCGTCGGCTTTTCACCGAAACACATCCATGGCATAGTCGGCATCCGAATTGGATGGCGAATCAAACCGGAATTGCGAGCGTCTCATGTCGGCGACCGTGGCCTGCTGTCCGCGTGCTCGTGAGACGAACAACACCAACGAAGCATCGGAACAGCGAGGGCAACATCATGAATACATCCACCGGAGGCGTTCGTCGTCTCGGCATGCGCGCGCTGCTGGTCGACGACGAAATCGCGCAGGAAACGGCAGCCGGGCGCGCGGTCCGCACGCTGAGCGCGGAGCTCGCGCAACGCGACATCGACGTGCTTACTGCGACATCCGCCGACGATGCGATCGTGCTGATCCGTTCCGATCCGTCGATCCAGTGCGTGCTGCTCGACTGGGATCTCGGCGTGGACGGCCATGGGCCGTCCGAGGCCGTGGTCGAAGCGATCCGGCATCGCAATGCCAACGTGCCGATCTTCCTGCTGGCCGACCGCAGCGTCGCGTCGTCGGTGCCGGCCACGGTCATGGGCCACGTCGACGATTTCGTGTGGCTGCTCGAGGACACGGCCGACTTCATAGGCGGGCGCATCCACGCGGCGATCGAACGCTATCGCGCGACCGTGCTGCCGCCGATGTTCGGCGCGCTCGCGAAGTTCTCGCGCGTCTACGAATACTCGTGGCATACGCCCGGCCACACGGGCGGCACGGGCTTCCTGAAGTCGCCGGTCGGCCGCGCGTTCTTCGAATACTTCGGCGAAGCGCTGTTCCGCTCCGACCTGTCGATCTCGGTCGGCGAACTCGGCTCGCTGCTCGACCACTCGGGCCCGATCGGCGAAAGCGAGCGCTACGCGGCGCGCGTGTTCGGCGCGCATCGCACGTATCACGTGACGAACGGCTCGTCGACGTCGAACCGCATCATCCTGATGGCGAGCGTGAGCCGCGACCAGATCGCGCTGTGCGACCGCAACTGCCACAAGTCGGCCGAGCATGCGATAACGATGTCGGGTGCGATCCCGACTTACCTGGTGCCGACGCGCAACCGCTACGGGATCATCGGGCCGATCGCGTCCGAGCGCCTCACGCAGGCGGCGATCCGCGAGGCCATCTCATCGAACCCGCTCGCGGCCGGGCTTGCCGATCGCCAGCCGAAACACGCGATCGTCACGAACTCGACCTACGACGGCCTCTGCTACAACGTCGCGCGCGTCGAAGAACTGCTCGGCGCGAGCGTCGACCGCCTGCACTTCGACGAAGCATGGTACGGCTACGCGCGCTTCAACCCGATCTACCGCGACCGCCATGCGATGCACGGCGACCCGCGCGACCATCGTGCGGACCGGCCCACGGTGTTCGCGACGCAGTCGACGCACAAGCTGCTGACCGCGCTGTCGCAAGCGTCGTACATCCACGTGCGCGACGGCCGCAGCCCGATTCCGCATGGTCAGTTTAACGAAACGTTCATGATGCACGCGTCGACGTCGCCGAACTACGCGATCATCGCGTCGAACGACGTCGCGGCCGCGATGATGGACGGCCCCGGCGGCGAGGCGCTGACGCACGAGTCGATCGAGGAGGCCGTCGCGTTCCGGCAGATGATCGCGCGGATGAACAACGAGTTCGACGCGAAGGGCGACTGGTTCTTCGAATGCTGGCAACCCGACACCGTGCTCGAGGCACGCACGGGCCGCACGCTGCCGTTCCACGATGCGCCGCCCGAGCTGCTCGCGAGCGATCCGTCGTGCTGGGTGCTGCGCCCCGGCGCGCAATGGCACGGCTTCGGCAATATCGAGGACGGCTACTGCATGCTCGATCCGATCAAGGTGTCGATCGTCACGCCGGGCGTCGCGCCGGCCGGCGGCCTGATGCCGGTCGGCATTCCGGCGAGCGTCGTCACGGCCTATCTCGATGCGCGCGGGATCGTCGTCGAGAAGACGACCGACTTCACGATCCTGTTCCTGTTCTCGATCGGCATCACGAAGGGCAAGTGGGGCTCGCTCGTCAGCGCGCTGTGCGACTTCAAGCGCGACTACGACGCGAACCTGTCGCTCGACATGGCGATTCCGTCGCTCGCGAAGGAACACGGCGCGCGTTATGCGGGCATGGGGCTGAAGGACCTGGCCGACACGATGTTCGCGGCGATGGAGCAACTCGGCACGACGCGGCTGATGTCGGAGGCGTTCTCGATCCTGCCGAAGCCGGAGATGAGCCCGGTGCGCGCGTACGAGCATCTCGTGCAGGGCCGCGTCGAGCAGGTCACGCTCGACGAGCTGGCCGGGCGCACGGTCGCCACCGGCGTCGTGCCGTATCCGCCGGGCATTCCGCTGCTGATGCCGGGCGAGAACGCGGGGCCGGCAGGCGGCCCGGTGCTCGGCTACCTGAAGGCGCTCGAAGCGTACGACCGTCGTTTTCCGGGCTTCGCGCACGACACGCACGGCGTGGAAGTCGAGGACGGCACGTACCGCGTGTACTGCCTGACGGCCTGAGCGCGCGGCCAGAAGAACGAGCGACCGGCCGCGCGGCGGCATCACATCGAAGGAATCGACATCATGGAAAGCGCAGCGCGCATATCCGACGCGGCCCCGGCGGCCGCGCCGAAGAACCGGATGAATGTCTGGCAGCTCACCATCCTCACGGCGGTCAACATGATGGGCTCCGGCATCATCCTGTTGCCGGCGAAGCTCGCGCAGGTCGGCACGATCTCGCTGCTGTCGTGGATCGTCACGGCCGGCGGCTCGCTCGCGCTGGCCTATGCGTTCGCGCGCTGCGGGATGCTGAGCCGCAAGCCGGGCGGGATGGGCGGCTACGCGGAATACGCGTTCGGCAAGGCCGGCAACTACATGGCGAACTACACGTACGGGCTGTCGCTCGTGATCGCCAACGTCGCGATCGGCGTCACGGCGGTCGGCTACGGCACCGTGCTGTTCGGCGCGACGCTGTCGCCGCTGCAGACGGGCCTGTGGACGATCTTCCTGCTCGTGCTCACGACGGTCGCGAACTTCGGCGGCTCGCGCATCACCGGCCGGATCGGTGCGGTGACCGTGTGGGGCGTGATCATTCCGGTCGTCATCGTGTCGCTGATCGGCTGGTTCTGGTTCAGCGGCGCGACCTGGGGCGCCGCATGGAATCCGCACGACATGCCGTTCGGGCCGGCCGTCGGCAGTTCGATCGCGGTGACGCTGTGGGCGTTCCTCGGGCTCGAATCGGCGTGCGCGAACTCGGACGCGGTGGAGAACCCGGAGCGCAACGTGCCGATCGCCGTGCTCGGCGGCACGATCGCATCGGCGATCTTCTACATCGTGTCGACCAACGTGATCGCGGGGATCGTGCCCAACGCGATCCTCGCGAAATCGAACGCCCCGTTCGGCATCGCGTTCGCGACGATGTTCACGCCGACGGTCGGCACGATCGTCACCGCGCTGATGGTGATCGCGTGCATCGGCTCGCTGCTCGGCTGGCAGTTCACGGTCGCGCAGGTGTTCAAGAGCTCGGCGGACGTCGGCTACTTCCTGCCGGTGTTCGCGCGTGCGACGCGCACGGGCACGCCGATCGTCGGCATGGTGATCCTGCTCGTCGCGCAGGTCGCGCTGGCGCTGATGACGATCAGCCCGGAGCTGAGCAGCCAGTTCCAGAAGATCGTCGATCTCGCGGTCGTCACGAACCTCGTGCCGTACGTGATGTCGATGGCCGCGCTGATCACGATCCAGAAGGTCGCGAAGGTGCCGCCGGCCAAGGCGCTGCTGACGAACGTGATCGCGATGGTCGCCACCGCGTACAGCTTCTATGCGCTCGTCAGCTCGGGCGAGCAGGCGCTGATGCTCGGCGGCCTGTGCGTGTTCCTGGGCTGGACGCTGTTCGGCTTCGTCAGCGCGCGCTTCTACCAGATGGAAGTCGACGCGCACGTGAAGGAGCCGGGGAAGTCGCTGCAGGCGTGAGGGCGGCGCCCGCCGTTGCCGACGCGATACACCGCGTCGACAGCGGCGGGATTGCCTTCTTCAGCAGATCGACGAGCGCATGCACGCGCGGCGGCAGCGGCCGCTGCGCATGCGCGGGTGCGTCGAGCGCGAAGCCTGGGCGCCCGTTCCGCGGAAGAATCCTGACGTCCCGCGGACGACCGCCGCCGGCGTATCGTGTCGCCGAAGCCGCGCGCGTTCATCGACGCGATGAGCGAAAATCGGCATTCGCGCGAACGACAGGAGACGGCGACATGACGCAACAGGATGAAGCGGTGCGCACGCGATGCGTCGCGTGGCAGATCGTGCAGACATGGCAGGCGGCCGAATGGTGCCGGCTCGTGGAGACGCGAGCGGGAATCGATCTGTCGGGTTCGGTGTCGGGCGCGATCGACGGCACGCCGTTTCGTATCGACTATGCGATCGCATGCGGCGCCGACTGGCTCACGCGCTCGGCGCGCGTGACACGCTGGATCGGCACTTTGCCACCACAACAACTTGACCTCGCATGCGAGGAAGGGCGCTGGACGATCGACGGCGCCGACGCGCCGCTGCTCGCGGGCGCGACCGACATCGACCTCGGCTTCAGCCCGTCGACCAACACGCTGCCGATCCGGCGGCTGGCGCTGGCCGTCGGCGACGCTGCGACGATCCATACCGCATGGCTGCGCTTTCCGGATTTCGCCATCGTGCGCGGCGAGCAGCGTTATACGCGTACGGCGCCACACGTGTATCGCTACGAGAGCGGCACCTATGCGGCCGACATCGCGATCGACGAAGCCGGCCTCGTCACCGACTACGACGAATGGCGGCGCATCGGCGCGGCGCCCGCGCCGTGACGCGTCGCGTCATGCATCGGCGGCGCATCAGCGCGCGCTGGCGACCGTCAGCTTGCCGGGAATCAGCTTCAGCGTGCTGAACGTGTCGGCGATGTTCTGCTGATACGCGACCGTCGCGTCGGTGACGGGCTGCACGCCGTAGCCGGCGCGCTTGAGCGCGACTTCGAGCGTCGGCGCGTCGAGGCCGACGAGCGGCGACAGTTGCGCGGCGACGTCGGGCGTGTGGTCGCGCGCCCAGCGATCGACCGCGTCGACTTCGTCGAGCAGCGCGCGCGGCACCTGCGGGTGAGCCGCCGCGTACTTGCGCGCGGCGAGGTAGTACTGCGTGTTGCGCACGAGCCCTTCGCCGTTCGCGATCACGCGCGCGCCGAGCTGCCGTTCGGCGGCCGCCAGATAAGGATCCCAGATCACCCACGCATCGACGCTGCGCTGCACGAACGCGGCGCGCGCGTCGGCGGGCGTCAGGTAGATCGGCTGGATGTCCGCATACGCGAGGCCCGCGTGTTCTAGCGCCTTCACGAGCAGATAGTGAACGTTGGAGCCCTTGTTGAACGCGACCTTCTTGCCGCGCAATTGCGCGACGTTGCGGATCGGCGAATCGGGCAGCACGACGATCGCTTCGCCCTGCGGCGCGGGCGGCTCGTTGCCGATATAGACGAAATCGACGCCGGCCGCCTGCGCGAAGATCGGCGGCGTTTCGCCGACCGTGCCGACGTCGATCGCGCCGGCGTTCAGCCCTTCGAGCAGTTGCGGGCCGGCGGGGAATTCGAGCCATTGCACCGCGACGCCCTGGCTCGCGAGACGCTTCTCGAGCGTGCCGCGTGCCTTCAGCACGACGAAGTTGCCGTATTTCTGGAACCCGATGCGCAGCCGCGTGCCGTTGCCCTGGGCTTGCGCGGGCAGGGTCGCGAGCGGCCCGAGCGCGAGCCCGGCAAGCCCGGCGGCCGCGCCGTGCAGCCATTGGCGGCGGCGCGGGTTCGCCGGGGTCGTTTCAAGGTCTGCGTGCGGTGTGTCGCTCATCGGGGTGTCCTGCGTGCGGGTTCACGGGGCGCGCGCAAAGGCGGCGCGGCCGGCGCGGGACGGGGCCGGATGCGGGCGATGCTCGCAACGGGCCGGCCCGCGCCGGATTCAGGACGATACGGCCGCGCGGGCCGGCGGCCAACCAATGAATGCGCATATGCAAATCAGCGGCGCTCAGGCTGCGTCGGCGGCGCTTTCGTCGATCGAATCGACGCGGTCCCGATAGAACGCGAGGTGTCCGCGAATCGCTTCGACGGCCGGGTACGGATGCTCGTAGGTCCACACCGCGTTGGTCGCGCGTTCGCCGCCGGCCGGGATCGAGTAGTACGCGCAGTCGCCCTTGTACGGGCAGTACGTCGCGTGGTCGGTACGGCGCAGCAGCGACATGTCGGCGTCTTCGCGCGGGATGTAGAGCACGGCCGGATAGCTGGCCTCGCGCAGCGCCAGCGCGCGGCGCGTATCGGCGACGACCTTGCCGGCCACCGTGACCACCACGCGCGACGGATGCGGCTCGATCGTGATCGGATGATCGGGGCCCGGCGACTTCACGGGACGAGAGGGCGTATCGGAGCTGATCGACATCGTGGGTCCTCCAGGAATCGGCGGCGCGGCAGCGTCGGGCGGATCCCGGCGCGCCCGTGCCGGCGTTTGCCAGCCGATACGATGCGCCAATTCCGGAGAATTTGCAGGGGGCCGGAAGGCGGTGGCGCGGTCGCGTGCTTTGGCGTGGCGCGAAGGATCTGCCGGGCGACGCCCCGGCGCTTGCGCGGACATATTCATGCACGGGCAGCGGGATGCACCTGCGGCGATAAGCAACGCCGAATTAATTGGTAAGCGATCGGCGGGAGGCGCGCGAAGATCGGCGGTCGTCATTCGCGTGACTCATTCCTCCTTTCCGCCACCATGAAGCATTCTTTCGTTTCGTCAGCCGCACCTCGTGTGCGTCGCGCACCGCATGCCGTTGTCGCGCTTCGTTGCGTGGCCGCGTCGCTGCTGCTTGCCGGCGCGGCCACGCAGGCGCTCGCCGCGCCGGCCGGCAAGACGCTCGTGTACTGCACCGAAGGCAGCCCGGCCGGCTTCGATCCGGGCCAGCACACGACGAGCACCGATTTCGACGCGAGCACGTACACGATCTACAACGGGCTCGTGCAGTTCAGGCGCGGCACGCTCGATCTCGAACCGTCGCTCGCGACGAGCTGGGACGTGTCGCCCGACCAGCGCATGATCACGTTCCACCTGCGGCGTGGCGTGAAATTCCAGACGACCGCGTGGTTCAAGCCGACGCGGCCGTTCCAGGCCGACGACGTCGTGTTCACGTTCCGCCGGATGCTCGACCCCGACGATCCGTTCCGCAAGGCCTACCCGGTCAGCTTCCCGTATTTCAGCGATCTCGGCTTCGACCGCAACGTCGAGCGCATCGAGAAGGTCGACGACTACACGGTGCGCTTCGTGCTGAAGACACCCGACGTCGTGTTCGTGCGCAACCTCGCGATGGCGTTTGCGTCGGTCCTGTCGGCCGAATATGCGTCGCAGCTCGCGGCACGCCATCGCGAGGCCGACATCAACCAGTTCCCGGTCGGCACCGGGCCGTTCCTGCTGCGTACGTACCAGAAGGATGCGCTGATCCGCTACGAAGCGAACCCCGACTACTGGAACCCGGACGACGTGAAGCTCGCGCGGCTCGTGTTCGCGATCACGCCCGATCCGGCCGCGCGCCTGCAGAAGCTGGTGGCCGGCGAGTGCCAGGTATCGGCGTTCCCGCGGCCGGCCGATCTCGACACGGTGCGGCGCGACCCGAAGCTGGAACTGTTCTCGGGGATGGGCTTCAACGTCGGTTTCGTCGCGTACAACACGCAGCATGCGCCGCTCGATCGCGTCGACGTGCGGCGCGCGCTCGACATCGCGATCGACAAGACGGCGATCGTGAAGACCGTCTTCAATGGCGACGCGAAGATCGCGACGAACCCGATGCCGCCCGCGCAATGGTCGTACAACCCTCGCCTGAAGGATGCGCCGCGCGATCCGGCCGCCGCGAAGGCGCTGCTCGCGCAGGCCGGCTTCCCGAACGGCTTCGACCTGACGCTGTGGGCGATGCCCGTGCAGCGCCCGTACAACCCGAATGCGCAGTTGATGGCGCAACTGATCCAGCAGGACTGGGCGAAGATCGGCGTGCGCGCGAAGATCGTCAGCTACGAATGGGGCGAATACAACCGCCGCGCGAAGCACGACGGGCAGCACGACGCGATCCTGTACGGCTGGTCGGGCGACAACGGCGACCCCGACAACTGGCTCGGCACGCTGCTCGGCTGCGATGCGGTGCACGGCAGCAACCTCGCGAAGTGGTGCAATCAGGATTTCGAAAAGCTGGTGAGCGCGGCGCGCTCGAATGCGGACGTCGCGAAGCGTACGGCGCTGTACGAACAGGCGCAGGTGGTGTTCAAGGATCAGGTGCCGTTCACGCCGATCGCGACGTCGATCGTGTCGCTGCCGGTGTCCAAGCGTGTACACGGGCTGACGTTCTCGCCGCTCGGCGGGCACCGGTTCGACGGCGTGTGGCTGGATTGACGGAGATCGACGGACGAAGGGCCGGCGCACTCGCGCGCGCCGGGTCCGGTTCAGGTTGCGGTCAGTTGAGCGCGACGGCCGCCGCCGTTTCGACCGGCGAGCCTTCGAGCGCGACCGATGGCCTGCCGTCGGGGCCGACCGGCACGTCGCCGGTGAGCGTCGTGCGATAGAGCTGGCGGTCGAAGTCGAGATCGAAGATGTCGACGGGCGCGAGATGCGCGGTCGCGCGGTTGTCCCAGAACGCGATGCTGCGCGGTTCCCACTTGAAGCGGATCGTGAATTCCGGCCGCGTCACGTGTTCCCACAGCAGTTCGAGCAGCGCCTGGCTCTCGCGCGGCGTCAGCCCGACGATCGATTTCAGGAAGCTCGGGCTCACGTACAGCGCGCGTTCGCCGGTTTCCGGATGCACGCGCACGAGCGGATGCTCGGTCACGAGCGGGCGGCGTTCGACCGCGTCGTCGAACGCGCCGGTGGCGCGCGCACCGGCCGGCGGCGTGAAGCGGTGGATGCCGCGCAAGCCGTCGACGAAACCGCGCAGCGGCGCGGACAGCGTTTCATACGCACGCACGAGGTTGGTCCAGTGCGTGTCGCCGCCGTACGGCGGGATCGTCACGCCGCGCAGGATCGATGCCCACGGCGGATTCACGGCGGCCGTCACGTCGGTATGCCAGCCCGTCCACGGCCGGCGCACCGGTTCGCCTTCGAAGCGCGTCGCCTTGCGATGCTTCGCGACCGAATAGACGGCCGGATGACCGTCGACGTGCCCGAACACCGGGTGGCCGACCGTCGGCTCGCCGAACTGCGCGGAGAACGCGACGTGCTGGTCGTGCGTGAGGAATTGTTCGCGGAAGAAGACGACGCGCCATTTCAGCAGCGCGGTGCGGATGGCCGCGATCTGCGGCGTGGTCAACGGTTGCGTGAGGTCGACGCCGCGGATTTCCGCGCCGATATGGGCGGACAGCGGGATCACGTCGACCGGTTGGGCGGCGGGTTCGGGTAGGGCGCTCATGCGACGCTCCTGGCGGAAGTGAACGGGGCGGATGGCCGACATCGTTGCGCGTGCAAGCGTCGGCCGGACGACGTGGTGTTCATGGTTGGGGGCGAGGTGGACGAATGACGGGGAACACGCGGTGGCGCGCACGAAACGGCGCCGCCGCGGTACGCGGACGTTAGTGCAGCGTCGCGCCCGGCCCCTTCAGCACGACGCTCCGGCGGCCGTCGATGCCGACCGGCACGTCGCCGTGAACGGTCGCGCGGCGCACGACGCGGCGCGCAGCGCCGTAGTCGTTGATCGCGTAGTGCTGCGTCGCGCGGTTGTCCCAGATCGCGACGTCGCCTTCCTGCCAGTTCCAGCGCACGGTGTTCTCGAGACGCGTCACGTGCTCGTGGAAGACCTGCAGCAGGTGTGCGGAATCCTGCGCGGACAGCCCCTTGATCCGCTGCACGAAGTGCCCGAGCACAAGCGTGCGTTCGCCGGTTTCCGGATGCACGCGCACGACCGGATGCTCGGTTTCGTAGACGGTCGACGTGAACACTTCGCGGTAGCGCTTCAGTTGCGTGTCGTCGGCATGCACGTGCGTCGACGCGTAGTCGTATGCGTTCGTATGGATCGCCCACAGCGTGTCGGCGAGTGCGCGCAGCGGGTCGGGAAGATGCGTGTACGCGGCGGCCGTGTTGGCCCATACCGTATCGCCGCCGAACGGCGGAATCACGACCGCGCGCAGGATCGAGATCTTCGGGTACGCATCGACGAACGTCACGTCGGTGTGCCACGAATTCGCCCGGGCGCCGTGCGCGGAATCGAGTTCGAGCAGATGCGCGCTGCCGTCGACGGACGGCACGGTCGGATGCGCGACCGTGTCGCCGAAGCGGCGCGCGAACGCTTCCTGCGCGGTGTCGTCGAGATGGTGCTGGCCACGGAAGAACAGCACCTTGTGGCGCAGCAGCGCGGCCTGGATCGCATCGAACGTCGCGTCGTCGAGCGTGGCCGACAGACGGACACCGGCGATCTCGGCGCCGATCCGGCCGGCAACCTGGCGCAGCTGGAGCGGGGCGGCGGCCGTGCGCGGCGCGGCGTGCGAAGCATGCGAAGACGGGTGGACGGCGTGCTGGACTTCGGACATCGGGAGTCTCCTGGAGTCGGGTCGGTCGAGTCTCCATTCAAGCAGGGTCCGCGCGGAACCGGAACCGATGAATCGTCACAACCTTAGCGTGCGTGCTGCGATGATCGATATGTGTCGTCATGCTGAGCAATGCAGCCGCGACTTGCACCTACCACGCGAGCCGCCATTCACCGATCCGGTGCGTGTGCTGCGTGTCGATGCGCTTGCCGCCCGCGCCATCGTCGCGCGGCGGTTCGCTATCGTCGAAATCCGCGAGCACCGTGTCGCGCAACCGCGCGAATTCAGGCGAATCGCGCCGGCGCGGCCGCGGCAGCGCGACATCGACGACGCGTTCGATGCGGCCCGGGCGCGGCGCCATCGTGACGATGCGATCGCCGAGATAGACGGCTTCGTCGACGTCGTGCGTGACGAGCATCATCGTGATGCGTTCCTGTTCCCAGATGCGCAGCAGTTCGTTCTGCATCCGTGCGCGCGTCTGCGCATCGAGCGCGCCGAACGGCTCGTCGAGCAGCAGCACGCGCGGCCGGTTCACGAGGCCGCGCGCGATCGCGACGCGTTGCGCCATCCCGCCCGACAACTGGTTCGGAAACGCGTGCTCGAAGCCGTTCAGCCCGACGAGCGCGATGTGGTCGGCTACCGCGCGCCGCTTCGCTGCCGCGTCGAGCGGCGCGTTGCGCAGCGCGGCGCCGATGTTCTGCTCGACGGTGAGCCACGGGAACAGCCGGTGGTCCTGGAACACGATCCCGCGCTGCAGCGACGTGTCGCGCACGCGTTCGTCGCCGGCGCGGATCTCGCCCGCGTAGTCGCTATCGAGCCCGGCGATCAGCCGCAGCAAAGTCGACTTGCCGCAGCCGCTCGCGCCGACGATCGTGACGAATTCGCCGGCGCGCACATGCAGCGACACGTCGTCGAGCACGGCGAGCGACGCGCCGCGTTGTGCGTAGTGCTTGCTTACGTGGAGGATGTCGAGCGAGTCGGAGGTGAGGGTCGTCATGGCGGAGCGAGTGAGGGTGCGACAGGGAAGGAGGGGCGATTACTGCGGCAGGTCGCCGCGCCGGGCCAGCACCTTGCGTTTGATCGCACGCGCGACCGCGTTCAGCGCCCAGCCGGTCACGCCGACCACGATGATCCCGAACAGCACGAGATCCATCCGGAATTGCTCGCTGCCGTCGATCAGCGTGTTGCCGATCCCGCTGCCGGCGACGAGCAGGTATTCGGCGCCGAGCGTCGCGAGCCACGAATAGATCAGGCCGAGATACAGCCCGGTGAAGATCGACGGCAGTGCGGCCGGCAGGATCACGTAGCGGACGAGCTGGAGCCGCGAATATCGCAGCGCGCGGGCGACGTCGACATACGCACGCGGCACCGCGTGAATGCCGTCGCAGGTGTGCGCGGCGACGGGCAGCAGCGCGGCGAGCGACAGGAACACGACCTTGGCGACGTCGCCGAGGCCGAACCATACGGAGATCAGCGGAATCCACGCGAACAGCGAGATCTGCTTGAACGTGTCGAAGCTCGGGCCGACCATGCGCGCGGCGATGCGCGACAGCCCGAGCGCGGTGCCGAGCAGCAGCCCGCCCGTTGCGCCGATCGCGAAACCGCAGGCTTCGCGCGCGAGCGACGCGGACAGTGCGCGGCCGAGCGCACCGCTCGTGGCCTGCGACCACGCGGTGTGCAGCACGTCGGCCGGGCCGACGAGCAGCCCGCTTTTCACGACGTGTGCGGAAGCGATCGCCCACCAGAGCGCGAACGCGACGAGCGGCAGCACGAAGCCGCGCCAGTCGGGCGCATGCAGGCGGCGGGCGGCTGCGGCGGGTGATGGCGCGGCATCCGGCGCGAGCGTCGACGTGACGGAGTGCGGCATCGGGTAGTCTCCTTCGATTGCGCGGGCGGGCCGGTTCAGCCGCGAAACGCGGACGGCACGCCGCGGCGCAGGCGCGCTTCGAGTGCGTCGAGCAGCCGGTTGATCAGCAGGCCGACCGCGCCGACCACGACCACGGCGGCCATCACGAGATCGAGCTGGAACAGTTGCCGCCCGTACACGATCAGGTAGCCGAGCCCTTCGGAAGACGCGACGAGCTCGACGACGACGAGCGCGAGCCACGACTTCGTGAACGCGAGCCGCACGCCGGTCGCGAGCGTCGGGATCGCGGCCGGCAGCACGACGTGGACGATGCGTTGCCGGCGCGTGTAGCCGAACCCGCGCGCGACTTCGTCGAGCGCGGGCGGCGTCTGACGAAACCCCTGCAACGTGCTCAGCGTGACGGGGACGAGTGCCGCATGCGCGATCAGCAGGTACTTGAGCGGTTCGCCGACGCCGACGAGCAGCAGCAGGAACGGCAGCCAGCCGAGCACCGGGATCTGCACGAGCGCGTTGAAGCTCGGCAGCACATAGGCTTCCAGCGTGCGCGACAGGCCGAGCGCGACGCCGATCGCGAAACCGAGCAGCGAGCCGGCCGCGAAGCCGACCAGCACGCGCTGCAGGCTGATCAGGGTGTGGCGCGCGAGATCGCCGCTCGTCGCCAGCTCGGCGAGCGCGTCGTACACGCGTTCGGGCGGCGGCAGGATCTGCGGCGCGATCCAGCCGCGTGCGCTGCCGACACTCCACAGCGCGAACAGCAGCGCGGGCAGTACCCACGGCGCGAGCTGCCACGTCAGCCGCTTCACGCCCGCCGCGCGGCGCGGCTGCGCGGCGAGAGCATGCGGCTCGGACGACGGAATCGGGATCGCGGTGTCGCTCATCGGGGCCGGTCCGGGTCAGGAAAGGGGCTTGCCGGCCGCGTCGTAGCGCGGCCAGTAGTTTTCGAGCTTCAGCGTGCGCAGCGCGTTGTCGAGATACTTCGGCTCGAACCAGCCGTCGACGTCGACCGGCTGGCGGATCAGCTTCAGCTTCAGCGCATCCTGCGCGACGGCCTTGTAGCGCGCGACGAGGAACGGATCGATCAGCGGCGACAGGCGATCCTTCAGGCGCTGGTTCGCATAGTCGGCCTGCCACGACGAATACGGAACGCCGCTTTTGGCCCACAGCTTGAACAGCGCATCGCGGTTCGTCTCGTCGGACGACCATTGCGCGCCCTTCACGAACGCGTTGACGACGCGCTGCACGATGTCAGGATGCGCGCGTTCGAAATCGTCGAGCACGAGCAGGTGGGTCTGGCGCGTGTACTGCGGGCCGTCGTTCTGCGATTCGTAGATGATCTTCGCGAGCCCCGCGTCGCGCAGCTTGTAGAGCTGGTAGTCGCCCACCGATGCGTCGATGCCTTTCGACGCGAGCGCGGCGAGCGAGCTCGCGGCGTCGAGGTTGATCACGCGCAGGTCGCGTTCGCCGAGGCCGTTCTTCGCGAGCGCGTTGTCGGCCACGAGCTGCAGGTTCGTGCCGCGGAAGATCGACACGCGGCGGTCCTTCAGGTCCGTGATCGAACGGATGCCGGAGTCGGGCGGCACCGCGATCTTCACGCCCGAGCGCACGCTCGCGGCAAGCAGCAGGTGCGTCTTGATCCCGTTCGCACGCGCGAGCACGGCGGGCAGGTCGCCCTGGTACGCGAAGTCGAGCGCCTTGTTGGCGATCGCCTCGTTGACGGCCGGCCCCGCGCCCTTGAAGAACAGCCACTGCACCTTGATGCCGTCGGCCGCGAATTCCTTTTCGAACAATTGCTGGAGTTGCACGGTCGCCGCGCTCGAGCCGCCGAAGGTCGGCGGATCGCCGGCGCCTTGCTGGGCGACGCCGATGCGGACGGTGGCGGGCTTGTCGGCACGCGCGGCGGCCGCCAGCGTCATCAGCGTGGCCGCCAGCAGCGCTCGCAGCAGGCGCAGGGGAAACGGGAATCGATCGGTCATGGTGCGTCGGGTAGCGAGAAAATGAAGTGGGGCCGGGAGGCGTCGCGCCATTCTGGTGGACGCTGCCGGCGCGGGACAAGCAACGATTTGAACTATGCTTATCGCCGCCGGGCGGGTTGCCGGGCCGGGCGCGCGGTTTCCGCGGACGCAAAGCGGAGTCGCAGGTATCGGTAAATCGTTCAGGATTCCGATCATGTCGGTTGGCGTCGCGTGCCGATCAGGAAAACACCGGCTGGAAAATGCCTGAAATGGCGAAATCGCGGATTTGCCGGCTGATCGGCATGCGGATTCGGGCAATTAAATCGGCATCGGTCGATTCAAAAAAAACGATTCGAACCTGTCATATTTGCCGGTTCGGCCGGGCGGAGCGTGAACGAATAACCGGCCGGCACACGTGAAGCATCGCGCGCAACGGTGCGCACGGCCCCCATCCGGCATACCGGAAAATCGCACGGAAATGGGTTATCCGCCCGACGGAAAATGACGCATCGCGACAGTTAACATTCTTACTTCGGCGTTTGAATCACGCGGAATGCCATGCGAAAGAATTGCGGCAGGCGACCTGTATGAAATTCATCCTTGCAGGGTGCTATCCATAAATACATTCCGACGCCAAATAATTTGAAATCGTCCAGAAAATTGTCTATACCCTAGACGAATCAGTGCTGTCGGCGCCGTGCCGGCGCGGCCGCACGACAATTATTCGAATGAAACGATCGATGTCGTCGTTGCATGCCGCGCGTCGCAGCGATCGAGAGGACTTCGGGGGATGCGAACGGTCTCATGCCAGGGCCGTCCGCATGAGTCGCAATGGGCGAATGCCACATGCAGCCACCGGACCCATGCAGCGTTTTTACGTTCAACGGTCGATCATCGACCCCGTCACTCGGAGGTTGCCATGCTGCAATACGTCAAGTCTCTGCTGCGTGATGAACGTGGCGTCAGTTCGCTCGAATACGCGGTGCTGGCCGGCATCGTCGTGGTCGCGCTGGCGGCGGTCGGCGTGATCCTCAGCAGCACTAGCGGCGGCTTGCCGAGTGTGTTCTCGGCGCTGATCACGAAGGTGACGAGCCTGATCTGATGCCCTGAATCTGCGCGCCGCCGACGCACTCACGGATCCGCAGCGGTAGAACGTATCCAGCCGGGGGGGCGCCAACCGCCAACGGACGGCTCTCCCATGCTCACTCTCGTGCAGTCGGTGGCCACGGTCGTGCTGGCGTCGCTCGCGGCGCAGGACCTGCGCGACCGGCGCCTGTCCAATCGCGCGGTGCTGGCGTTCGCGATGCTGTATTTCGTCGCGGCGGCGCTCGCGCGCGAAGGGCCCGCGCCGCTGGCCGGCCATGTCGCGACCGCCGCGGCGATGCTGCTGCTGTTCGGCGGCTTGCGCCACGCGGGCTGGATCGGCGGCGGCGACGTCAAGCTGGCGGCGGCGGTATTCCTGTGGGCCGGGCCGACGCTGGCGTTCCCCGTGTTGACGATCGTCGGCGCGGGCGGCGCCTTGTGCGGCCTCGCCGCGCTCGCGGCCGTCGCGCGGCAGCGGCGCGCCGCGCCCGCCCGCGCGGTCGCCGCGCGCGGCGTGCCGTACGGCGTCGCGCTCGCGCTCGGCGGCGCGCTGGCCGTCTGGGCGCCGTTTCCGCACGCGGTTTCGCTTACCTAGCCGGGGGACGCACGCCGCCATGCCCAAACCTCTGAGAATGGCCATGCTGATCGTCGCCGCCGGCATCGGCGCGTTCATCCTGCGCGAACTGTACGTCGCCGCGTCGACGCCGTCGGCACCCGGCGAAGCGGACCAGGCGCGCGTGCGCGTCGCGGCCGCCGATCTGCCGGAAGGGCTGCTGCTGCGCGACAACGATCTCGGCTGGAAGCGCATGCCGCGCGCGCAGGTGCCGGCGGGCGCATTCGTCGAGTCGCAGCCGGGCGCCGATCTGAAGGGCGCACTGCTGCGCAACCGCGTCGGCGCCGGCACGCCGATCCGCACGGACAACGTGATTCCGGCCGACGCGCCGGATTTTCTCGCGGCCGCGCTGCAGCCCGGCATGCGCGCGATCTCGGTGCCGGTCGACGACGTGTCGGGCAACGCGGGGCTGATCCAGCCGGGCGACTTCGTCGACGTGGTGCTCACGCAGCAGATCGGCGGCTCGGCGACGTCGCCCGGCACCTTCGAAGCGGAGACGGTCGTGCGGCGCGCGCGCGTGCTCGCGGTCGGCTCGGAATTCCAGCGCGCGAAGGCGCCCGCGAGCGCGCCGGACGCGACGCCGCGCGCACGCACGGTCACGCTCGAGGTCGCGCCGCGCACCGCGCAGGTCGTGCTGGTCGCGACGCGCCTCGGCTCGCTGTCGCTCGCGCTGCGCAGCTTCGCGACCAGCGACCGGCGGCAACCGGCGGGCGGCGACGAGCAGGAGCCGGATACGCAGCCGGTGTGGGCGGGCGACGTGTCGCGTGCGGCCCGCGAGGCCTCGCGCGCGCCGTCCGCCGGGGCGGAGGCCGGCGGCGCGCGGCCGACGGGGCAGGGCAACACGGTCGTGATCTATCGCGGTTCGTCGATCGACGACGGGTCGCGCGGCACCGGCACGCCGGGCCTGCCGCCGCTGCCGTCCGGCCTGCCGGGGGCGCCGGGGATGCCGGCGATGCCGGCACTGCAGGGCGGCGGCAATGTCGCGGCGGATGCGGCGGCGCAATTGCCGAGGGCGGCGGTGCCGCAATGACGGATCGACGGAGCGGCCCGGCCGCGCGGCGGCCGGCATTTGACGGGATGACGGGAACACGCATGGTGCGCATCGTTCGCTGGATCGCTCTCTGGTGCCTGGCCGGCCTCGTCGCGCCCGGCGTTGCGTTCGCGCAGGGCGCGCGCGCGCCGGACGCCGGCGCGGCGCTGTCGATCGCGACCGGCAAGGGTGAGCTGCTGTCGCTGCCGGAGCCCGCGGTCGCGATGTTCGTCGCCGATCCGACCATCGCCGACATCCAGGTGCCGTCGCCGCGCACCGTGTTCGTGTTCGGCAAGAAGGCCGGCACGACCACGCTGATCGCGCTCGGCGCGAACCATCGGCCGATCCTGCGCAGGACGGTGATCGTGCAGGTCGACACGGCGTCGCTGCAGGCGGTGCTCGACAGCCGCTTTCCGCAACTGAAGCTGTCGGTGTCCGGCGCGCCGGGCTCGCTGATGGTGTCGGGCAAGGTGCCGGGCGCGGCCGACGCGGACGCCGTGATGCAGTCGCTCGGGCCGTACCTGCACGACAAGGAAAGGATCGTCAACCGGCTCACGCTGTCGCGCCCGATCCAGGTGAACCTGCGCGTGCGGGTGACCGAGGTGAGCCGCAACGTCACGCAGCAGCTCGGCATCAACTGGAGCGCGCTCGGCGGCGCCGGCAACTTCGTCGGCGGGCTGTTCAACGGGCGCACGCTGTTCGACCCGACCAACGGCCTGTTCAACCTGTCGCCGACCGGCGCATTCTCGGTGCTCGGCGGCTTCCGCGCGGGGCGCTGGTCGATCGACGTCGTGCTCGATGCGCTCGACCAGGAAGGGCTGATCACGATGCTCGCGGAGCCGAACCTCACCGCGATGTCCGGCGAGACCGCGAGCTTCCTCGCGGGCGGCGAGATTCCGATTCCCGTTGCGCAGAGTGGCAACACGGGGGCGATCACGGTCGAGTACAAGCCGTTCGGCGTATCGCTCGACTTCACGCCGACCGTGCTCTCCGACAACCGCATCAGCCTGAAGGTGCGCCCGGAGGTCAGTGAGGTCGATTCGAGCAACAGCGTGACGACGGGCGGTATCAAGGTGCCGGCGCTCACCGTGCGGCGCGTCGAGACCACCGTCGAGCTGTCGAGTGGGCAGAGCTTCGCGATCGGCGGGCTGCTGCAGAGCCAGACGGCCGACACCGTGTCGCAGATTCCGGGGCTCGGCCGGCTGCCGATCATCGGCCGGCTGTTTTCGTCGAAGAACTTCCAGGACAACAAGACCGAGGTGGTCGTGATCGTCACGCCGTACATCGTGCAGCCGACCGGGCCCGGCCAGCTCGAGCAGGCGATCGACACCGTCGCGCGGCCGAGCAGCGATCTGGAGTTCGCGGTGCAGCGCAACCTCGGGCTCGACCTGCTGTCGGGCGACACGCCGCGCCTCGTCGGCGCCGCGGGCTTCGTGTACTGAACCGGAGGAGCGCTCATGCGAGTTCGAACCACCGTCCTGGCACTGCTGCCGCTGGCGCTGGCGGGCTGCATGTCGGCGCCGCCGCCGCTGAACCTGCCCGACGCGCGGTCGATCGGCTTCGACGGCGTGCAGGCGGTGCCGCCCGACTGCGCGAAGCTGATGCAGCCGTCGCATCTCGTCGACGCGGGCTTCGGGCGGCCGGGCGTGCCGTTCGGCTGCGCGACCTACACGAACCTCGCGGCCATGCTCGCGCGGCCGCAGGATCTCGTCGCGCCCGTGCCGTACGGCGGCGCCGACGCGGAAGTCGCGGCCGGCGCGGTGCGCCGCTACGTCGAGGATCGCGTGAAGCTGCCGACGCCCGGCAAGACGCTGACGACGACCGGCTCGCCCGGCCATTGAACCGATTCCCGAGGCCATCGCAATGCCGCCCATGAACGTCCTCGATCGCCAGAACGCCAAGCGCGCCGCGTCCGCCGGAGCGACGGATCTCGTCGCGGTCGTGTCCGATCCGGGCAGCGAGGACGTGATCCGGCGCGTCGCGCAGGATCTGTCGATCACGCGTGCGCACCTGCAGACGGGCACCTGCGACGACGCGATCCGGTTGCTGCAGCAGCACGAGCGTTCGCCGCGCCAGTTGGTCATCGACGTGTCGGATTCGGTGCTGCCGGTGTCGGACCTGATACGGCTCGCCGACGTGTGCGATCCGTCGGTGCGGGTCGTCGCGATCGGCACGCAGAACGACGTCGGGCTGTTTCGCAACCTGCTCGGCATCGGCGTGCAGGACTACATCGTCAAGCCGCTGACCGTCGAGCTGATGCGGCGCGCGCTGACGGCGACGGAATCGGTCGTGCAGGTGCGCACCGGCAAGATCGTCAGCTTCGTCGGCGCACGCGGCGGCGTCGGCGCGACGACCATCGCGGTGAGCCTCGCGCGCTGCCTGGCGGGCGAGAAGCGCCGCCGCGTCGCGTACATCGACCTGAACCTGCATGGCGGCGGTGCGAACTCGATGCTCGGGCTGTCCAGCAACAACGGGCTGGTCGAGTTGCTGAACATGGAGCAGCGCCCCGACGACGCGCTGTTCGACCGCATGTTCGTCACCAAGGGCGACCGCCTGCACGTGCTGTCGGCCGAGCTCGCATACGGCGCCGACGTGCCGCTGAGCGACGGGGTGGTCGCACGCCTGGTCGACATGCTGAAGGACCGCTTCCACTACGTGCTGTTCGACGTGGGCAGCGGCGCCGGCAAGCTGTTCGAGGATGCGCTCGAGGCGTCCGATCTCGTCTACATCGTCGCCGACCGCTCGGTGCACGCCGCGTACGAATCCGCGCGGCTCGCACGCTTCGTGCAGGAGCTGCCGGGCGAGCGGCAGCTGTCGATGGTGCTGAACAATCCGCTCGAGCCGGTCGCGGCCCGCGTCGAGCCGGCCGATTTCGCGGAGGCGTTCGGCGGCGCGTCGCTGCTCGAGCTGCCGCACGAGCCGCAGACGCTCGCGCTCGCCGAGAACCTCGGCGAGCCGATCGGCGACGCGAAGCGCCGCGGCTTCCTGGACGGGATCCGGCAGCTCGCGAACGGCATCACCGGCGAACCGATGGCCGTCGCCGAACCGTGGTACGCGCGCTTCGTCAAGTGGAGGAAAGGATCGTGACGTTCGGTAACCGCAACCGTCAGCCGCCGGACCCCGCACCGGCCGCCACGCCCGCGGCGCCGCGCGCGCCGGCGCCGACAGTCGCGCCCGCGCCGCCGCCGGCCCGCGCGCCCGCGGCCGCCGACACCCACGAGGCGCTGATCCGCTCCGGCAAGTTCGACGCGATCCGCACCGCGGTGTTCGCGTCGATGAACATGTCGGCGGCGCTGATGAAGACGCGCGACGAAGTGCGCGTGGGCATCGAGCAGGTGGCGGCGCACACGGTCGAGCGCGAGCGCTTGAAGATCACGGCCGGCGAGCAGGTGCTGATCGTCGACGCGATCCTGAACGACATGTTCGGCGTCGGGCCGATCGAGCCGCTGCTCGCCGACGAAACGGTCACCGACATCCTCGTCAACGGGCCCGACCAGGTCTACGTCGAGCGCGCGGGCCGGCTCGAGCTCACGTCGCTGAAGTTTCGCGACGACGCGCACGTGACGAGCGTCGCGCAGCGGATCGCGGCGGCGGTGGGCCGGCGCGTCGACGAGAGCAGCCCGATGGTCGATGCGCGTCTCGCCGACGGCAGCCGCGTGAACGTCGTGCTGCCGCCGATCGCGATGCGCGGCCCGTCGATCTCGATCCGCAAGTTCGCGAAGCGCGACATCACGCTCGCGCGGATGGCGCATCAGGGCAACATTTCGCATCCGATGCTGCAGGTGCTGAAGGTGGCGTGTTCGTGCCGGCTGAACATCGTGATCTCGGGCGGCACCGGCTCGGGCAAGACGACGCTGCTCAACGCGCTGTCGCAGCACATCGAGCAGCACGAACGGATCGTGACGATCGAGGACGCGGCCGAGCTGCAACTGCTGCAGCCGCACGTCGTCAGCCTCGAGACGCGGCCGGAGAATACCGAGGGGCTCGGCGGAATCTCGCAGCGCGACCTCGTGCGCAACGCACTGCGGATGCGGCCCGACCGCATCATCCTCGGCGAGATTCGCGGCCCGGAGGCGTTCGACGTGCTGCAGGCGATGAACACCGGCCACGACGGCTCGATGACGACGATCCATGCGAACTCGCCGCGCGACGCGATCAGCCGGCTCGAGAGCATGGTCATGATGGCGAACGCGAACCTGCAGCTGCTGTCGATCCGGCGCCAGATCGCGAGCGCCGTGCACCTGTTCGTGCAGGTCGAGCGGATGCGCGACGGCGTGCGGCGCGTCACGCGGATCACCGAGATCGTCGGGATGGAGGGCGAGGTGGTCATCACGCAGGATCTGTTCGCGTTCCGCCAGGAAGGCGACACGACGCGCGACTCGGTCAAGGGCGTGTTCGAGGCGTCGTCGCTGCGGCCGTCGTTCGCGGCGCGCGCCGCGTATTACGGCGTCGAGGACGCGCTCGCCGAGGTGTTCCGGCAATGAGGGCCGCCGACCTGTTCGCGGCGGGCGCGTTCGTCGTGATCCTCGGGATCGGGCTCGCGCTGTCGTCGCTGTTCGATCGCGCGCGCCGTACGCCGGCGCAGCGCATTCGCGAGCGGATGCTGCACCTGTCGCCGTTGCTCGCGGGCCGCGACGGGGGCGCGGCCGACGGGGCCGGCGTTGCGCTGTTCAACCTCGAACGCCGGCAAAGCCGCGTGCGCACGTGGCTGCAGCGCTACGTGACACGCGTGCGCGCGGTGGGCGGCGAAGCCGGCATGCGGATCGTGATCGCCAGCACGATCGCCGGCGCGATCGCGGCGATCGTCGCGGTGAAGCTGATCGGGCCGCCGGGCTTCCTGCGTCCGCTGATCTACATCGGGCTGCCGCTGTTCATGATGCGCGCCAGCTACCGTTCGCTGATCGAGCGCTTCCGGATCCGTTTTCTCGAAGCGTTCCCGGACGCGATCGACCTGATCGTGCGGGCCGTGCGCGCGGGCATTCCGGTCACGCAGGCGATCAGCACGGTCGGCGACGGCGCGGCCGAGCCGGTGCGCTCCACGTTCCGCACGATGGGCGACAGCCTGCGGGTCGGCGCGGATCTCAAGGACGTGCTCACGCAGGCGGCGGACCGGCTGATGATCGCGGACTTCTCGTTCTTCACCGTCTACCTGCTGCTGCAGCGCGAAACCGGCGGCAGCCTCGGCGAGACGCTCGACGAACTGTCGAGCATCATCCGCACGCGCCGCGACATCCGCCTGAAGACCCGCGCGCTGACCGCCGAAGGGCGGATCACGACGAAGATCATTTCGGCGGTGCCGTTCGTGATGATCGGCGCGCTGTTCCTCGTGAATCGCCCATATGTGATGCTGCTGTTCACGACGCACGCCGGCAACACGATGCTGACGATCGCCGCCGGGCTGCTGACGGTCGGGCTGCTGTCGATCCGCAAGATCTCGAGACTGGATACCGCGCGATGACGATGTCGATGCTGGCCGCCCGCGGCCTCGAACTGCTGCTGTTGCTCGCCTGCGTCGGCGTGGCGCTCGGCATGCCCGGCGGCGGCACGCGCCGGCGCATCGCCGTGCGCGTGCAGCTGGCGGCCGGGCAGCGCGCGCCGTCGCTCGCGGCGGGGCGGCTGCAGCCGGACGAGGTTCGCCAGGGCCTGACGCGGCGGCTCGCGCAGCTCGGCGAGCGGCTGCCGGTGCTCGACCCGATGCAGCGCGTGAAGCTCGGCCTGCAACTGGCGCGCGCGGGCTTTCGCGACCGCCGCGCGGTGTCGTCGATGATCGGCATCAAGCTGAGCTGCGGCGTGCTGTTCGCGGGCGTCGCGATCGTGTTCAGCCCGTTCATTCCGCGCTTCGGCGAATACTTCGTGATCCGTGCGCTGGCGATGGTCGCCGCGTTCGTGATCGGCGTGATCGTGCCCGAGTACGTGCTCGGCGCGATGATCCGGCGGCGGCGGCGGATCATCGCCGCGTGCTTTCCGGACGCGCTCGACCTGCTCGTGATCTGCACGATGGCCGGCAACAGCCTCGCTTCGGGCATCCGGCGCGTCGCGCACGAACTGGCGCGCATCTGCCCGCCGCTCGCCGACGAGCTGACGGTGTGCGCGGACGAGCTCACGCTGAGCGGCAACGTGTCCGCGACGCTCACGCATTTCGCGACGCGTGTCGATTTCGCGTCGGCGCGCTCGCTCGCGACGACGCTCACGCAGTCGCAGCGGTTCGGCACGCCGATCACGCAGGCGCTGCGAACCCTGTCGCGCACCGAGCGCACCGAGCAGGTCGTCGCGCTCGAGGAAAAGGCAGCGAAGCTCGCACCGAAGATCACGTTGCCGATGATGCTGTTCATCCTGCCGACGGTCTGCCTGATCGCAGCGGGCCCGGCGGCGATCCGCCTGCTCGAGATATTCAAATGACACGATCCATCGTACGCACGTTTGCGTTCGCGGCCGTGCTGCCGCTGCTGGCCGGCGGCTGCGGCGCGCCGGGCGTCCAGCCCCGGCCGGTGCTGTCGCACAAGAGCGACGACCCGCAGGCCGAACTGCGCATCGCGGACAGCGCGCTCGCCGGCGGCAACGTCGATCTCGCGTCGACGCTGTACGAGAAGGTGCTCGCGAAGCATCCCGATTCGCTCGCGGCGCGGCTGGGGCTCGGCGACGTCAACTATCGCGCCGGCGACCTGGAGCGCGCGCGGATCCTCTACGAGGAAGCGCAGCGGCAGTCGCCCGCGGAGCTCGGCCCGCGGCTCGGGCTCGCGCGCGTCGCGTTGCGGCAGCGCCGGCTCGACGAGGCCGCGCAGCGCTATCGCGACCTGCTGGCCGCGCAGCCGAACCATCCGCTCGCGGCGGAAGGGCTCGGCACCGTGCTCGACCTGCAGGGGCGCCATGCGGAGGCGCAGGCCGTGTATCGCGACGCGCTGCGCGCGCACCCGGACGCGCAGGGGCTGCGCATCGACCTCGGGCTGTCGCTCGTGCTGAGCAACCGGCCGCGCGAGGGCGTGAACGTGCTGCTCGACGTCGCGGGGCTGCCCGATGCGCCGTGGCAGGCGCGCCAGAACCTCGCGTTCGCGTATGGCGTGCTCGGCAACACCGATTCGGCGAAGAAGCTGCTGTCCGCGGATCTGCCCGCGTCGGCGGTGGCCGACAACCTGCGCTTCTACCAGGCGGTGCGCGCGCGGCTCGCGTCGCGCGGGCCCGCCGGCGGCGGGCCGGAGCGGGGTGTCGCGCCGCCGGGAGCGGGGGCCGCAAAATGACTCGCGGGGCGACGCTCGCCCGCCGCGCACGCGGCGTCGTGTCCCTCGAGTTCGTGATGATGCTGCCGTTCCTGCTGATGGTGCTGATCGGCATCATCGACACGAGCCTGATCCTGTGCGACAAGGCCGTCATCACGAACGCGAGCCGCGAGGCCGCGCGCGCCGGCGTCGTGCTGCGCGTGCCGATGCTGACCACGACGCAGGTCGCCGGCGTCGCGCAGAACTACATGCAAAACAGCCTGATCACCGGCGGCACCGCGACGACGCCGACCGTGACCGTGACCCAGGCGAACGGCACGACGGCGGGCACCGCGCTGACTGTGACGGTGACCTACACGTATTCGGGGCTGGTGCTGGGTTCCGCGTTCAGCGCGCTGACCGGCCCGGTGACGGTCTCGGCCACCTCGGTGATGCTCTATGAATGACGCGGGCGACACGCGAGCTCCCGGCCCCGCGCGGCAGCGCGGCTCGGTCGCGCTGTTCTTCCTGCTGTTCCTGATTCCGCTGCTGTCGTTCGGCGCGCTGGCGATCGACATCGCGTGGGTGGCCACGGTACGCAACCAGTTGCAGAACGCCGCCGACGCGGCCGCGCTCGCGGGCGCCGACGCGATGATGTCGCCGAGCGGCGGCGCGCTGAACTGGTCGCAGGCCGCGCCGGCGGCAAACGGCGTGATCGCGCAGAACTCGGCGGCCGGCGCCGCGCTGTCGACCGGCACGGTGAGCACCGGCTACTGGAACGTGACGCGCAGCCCCGCAGCCATGCAGGCGACGACCATTACGCCCGGCTCGTACGACGTGCCGGCCGTGCAGGTCACCGTGTCGCGCGCGCCGGGCGTGAACGGCGGCTCGATTCCGCTGCTGCTCGGCGGGCTGCTGGGGATTCCCGGCGCGTCCGGCAGCGCGACCGCGGTGGCGGTGCTGGCCGCGCCGGGCGGGGTGGCGGCCGGCGGGCTGTTTCCGGTCGCGATCGACCAGTGCGTGTACAACCAGTACTGGAACGCGGTGACCAACCAGCCGCTGATCAATCCGCTGACGGGCTTGCCGTACGAGTTCTCGATCACGAACGGCCAGACCTACGGCACGCTGTGCATGGGCGGGCAGTGGACGTCGTTCCTGTCGACGGCGACCGACACGACGACGATGGGCGGGCTGATGGTGACCGGCAACCCGACGACGCTCAATATCGGCGACAGCATCTACCTCGCGACCGGCGTGAAGGCGACGCTCTACACGTCGGTGCCGGTCGGCACGACGGTGGTGCTGCCGGTCGTCACGCAGACGTCGACCAGCACCTACGTGCCGATCGTCGCGTTCGCGGCGTTCCACATCGACGTGTCGCTCGGCGGCACGTACAAGTACATCCAGGGCCACTTCGTCGCCGGCGTGAAGATGACCGGCGTCGCGACCGGCGTCGGGCCGTACTACGGCGTGTACGTGCCGCCGCGGCTCGCGCTGTGAGCGCCGGACCGCGCACGGCGCAGCAGCATGAGGACGGCGGCGAGCGTCACGGCCGGGCCGATCTGCGGGAGCAGCAGCCCCGGGTTCAGGTATTCGTAGAGCGGCAGCGCCCACATCAGCGCGATCGTGGCCTGCTCGCCGCGCAGCCAGCCGTCGCGCCAGCCGATCGCCAGCATGCACGCGACCGCGATGCCGAGCCACGCGAGCTCGTAATGCCACACGTACGGGTTCGCCGCGAGCGTCGCGACCGCCAGCACCGCCGCGCGCACGCGGGTGTCGCGCGAGCGCACCCATGCGATGCACGCGGCAGCGATCGCGATCGCCGCGACGCCCGCGTGCGCGGCATACGCGGCGCCGAGCGGCAGGCCGGCGAGGCGGAACGCCGCGAACGGCGTCGGCGACGCGAACCAGAACATCACGCCATGCTCGAGAATGAGCGCCCGCGCGAGCCCCGTGTTGGCGACGAACAGGCGCAGCGACTCGACGCCGCATACCAGCACGCTCAACGCGCCTAACGCGGCGGTGGCGAGCGCGGCCCATGCGATCGTGCGCCACGCGCGCGCGGCGACCAGCACGAACGGGAACAGCAGCGCCATCTGCGGCTTGACCGACAGCAGGCCGATGCAGAGGCCGGCCCACATCGGCCGCCGGTCGGCCCAGTAGACGGCCAGCGCCGCGCACGAAGCGGTCAGGAACGCGTTCTGCCCGAGCATCGCGGTGACGAACACGCACGGGGCGCCGACCAGCGCGCATGCGCCGACGCGCCGCACGCCGGGCGTCGCACCGAGGTCCGACACGCGCCACGCGGCGACCCCGAACACGACGATGCCGAACGCGACGAACAGCGGATAACCGATCGCAAAGGGCAGCAGCGCGAACGGCGTCACGAGCAGCAGGTAGGTGGGCGGGTACAGCCACGCGACGAGGCCTTCGCTGCGGAAATACGGAAACATCGAGGCCGCCAGCCGCGAGAAGGTCGGGAAATCGTACGCCTGCCATGGCACGCCGTGCAGCATCACGTACGACGCCGACCAGAACACCGAGTAGTCCGCACCCGGGCTCGCGATGGTGGCGCCCGGCGTGTAGCGGATGACGTACGCCCAGATCGCCAGGAACAGCGCGTGGAACACGAGCACGAACGCGCTGTACGCGACGACGCGCCGCGGCGTCAGCCACGCGCGGACGGGGCGCTCCGCCGAGCGCATCGATTGCCGGGGAATGTCCATGCGACGCGTGCCGGTTGGTTACTTGACGGAGATTTTCCTGGCGGCGTGGCCGGCGGCCGCGGGTGTCGCCGGCCGGCGGCGGGCCGCGTGCGCGCGCTTGACCGGGAACTGCAGCAGCTTCGACGCCGGATGCGCGGCGGCATCCCGCTCGGCGCGGTAGCGCCACCGCACCAGATAGACCGGGCGCTGCTTCGACTCGTGATAGACGCGGCCGAGGTATTCGCCGATCACGCCGATGCCGACCAGCTGGATGCCGCCGATGAACAGCACCACGGAAATCAGCGACGCGTAGCCGTGCACCGGGTTGCCGAACAGCAGCGTGCGCACGACGATGAACGCGCCGTAGACGAGCGCGAGCATCGCGAACGCGAGGCCGATGTAGGTCCACACGCGCAGCGGCACCGTGCTGAAGCTCGTGATGCCTTCGAGCGCGAAGTTCCAGCGCCGCCACCCGGAGAATTTCGAACGGCCGCCGCTGCGCGGCGCGCGCGTGTATTCGATGATCTCGATGCGAAAGCCGACCCACGCGAACAGGCCTTTCATGAAACGCCGCCGCTCGGGCAGCGCGCGCAGCGTGTCGACGACCTGACGGTCCATCAGCCGGAAATCGCCGACGTTCTCCGGCATCTCGACTTCTGAGAGCCGGTTGTGCACGCGGTAGTAGAGCGCGGCGGCCAAGCGCTGCATCAACGGATCGCACATGCGGTCGGTGCGCTTCGCGGCGACGACCTCGGCGCCCGCGAGCCAGCGTTCGATCATCGCGGGAATCAACGCGGGTGGGTCCTGCAGGTCGGCGTCGATCAGGATCACCGCGGCGCCGGCCGCTTCGTCGAGGCCGGCGGTGAGCGCGGCCTCCTTGCCGAAGCGGCGCGTGAGATCGACGACGCGCACGCGCGGGTCGCCGGCCATGACCTCGAGCAGTCGGTCGAGCGTGCGATCGCGGCTGCCGTCGTTGATGCAGACGATCTCGAAGCGGACCGTGTCGACCGACTCGAGGACGGGCAGCGTTTCGGCAAAGAACGCATCGATCGTTTCGTCTTCGTCGTGAAACGGCACGACGAGCGAGACCAGCGGCTTTCTGGCGTGCGTGGGCATGCGTCCCCCCGAGAGATCCGGCCTGCGCTGCACCGTATGGATTCGGTTGTCGTCCATCGCAGGCCGGACGACAGGCGTTACGATCATTGTAGGCAGAAATCGACGATTCGTAATACCGATGCGTGGGTTGTGCAGCGGGCTGTTTTCACCGTCGAGCCACGGTTTGTCGACGGCCGCGGGCCGGCCGGGCGGGCGCGTGGGCGCCGAGACGAGGTTTTCGATGTCGAAGGAGATCGCAATGCAAGTTCAGGACCTGACCGGCGCGGCGTTGGACTACTGGGTGGCGCTGGCCGAAGGCCTCGGCGCGCCGTGCGTCGCCGGCGGCGCATGCCGGGCGATCCGCGAGACGGGCGGCGCGAGCGTGTCGTTCGCGCCGTCGTCTTCGTGGACGGACGGCGGCCCGATCGTCGAGCGGCTGCCGTTCGCCGCGTTCGAGCGCGACGGCGGGCACGGCGCGTGGCGGGCCGTGCTGCACCGCGCGGTGCCGGCCGCCGGCGAGCGCTGCACGTTCAACCAGTCGGGGCCGACGCTGCTGGTCGCCGCGGTGCGCACGCTCGTCGCGTCGACCTTCGGCGACGACGTGCCGGATCTCGACATGTCGAAACCGCGCTGAGCATGGTTCGTCGCGTTGCGGCGCCTGGCGCTTCCTGCCTTCTATCCGGCAGACAGATTCCGGATCGCGATCGACGCGACGTCGACGCGCCGCGGCAGGATCGCATCCGCCGCCGCGCGATCGGCGACGCGTTGCAGCACGTCGATGTCGGCGTCGCTGAGGCTGCGTTGCGCGAGCGCGGCGCGGCGCGCGATGTCGGCGGCCGCGTCGGGCGGCAGGCGCGTCAGCGACGCATAGACGCTCGCATAGTCGGCCGGGTGCGCGAGCGCCCATTGGCCCGCGCGGGTCAGCCGTGCGAGCACGTCCGCGAGCGCCGCGCGTTTCGCGCGATCGTCGAGCGTGTCGACCGGCGAGGTGAGAAACGCGAGCCCCGAATTGATGCCGCTGCCGTCGCGGACAATGCGCGCGCCGCGTCGCACCGCATGCCCGTAGTACGGGTCGAAGGTCGCCCAGATGCCGATCCGCCTGGCCTCGAACGCGGCGAACGCATCGACGGGCAGCACGAAACGCACGTCGAGGTCGCGCTGCGCGAAGCCGTGCTCGCGCAGCGCGCCGTACAACTGGTATTGCGAGATGCTGCCGCGCGCGGACGACACGACGACGGTTTGCCCTTTCAGGTCCGCGACGGTGCGGACCGGCGAGTCGGGCTGCACGACGATGCCGAGCGACGCCGGCGAGCCGACGCGCGTTGCGACGATCCGCAGCGACGGATCGCCGAGCGCGGCCGTCAGCACGGGCAGGTCGCCGGCCGGCGCGAGATCGATCGCGCCCGCGCGCTGCGCCTCGAACAGCGGCGCGGCGCCCTGGAAGTTGGCCCAGCGGAACCGGTACGGCGTGCCGTCGAGCACGTGTGCGGCTTCGGCCAGCGCGCGCAGGCCGCCGGCCTGGTCGCCGAGCACGAGCGTGACGCCCGACAGGTCGGCGCCGGCCGCGCGGGCTGGCAGTGCGATGCCGCCGGCGAGCGGCGCGGCGGCGAGGGCGGCAAGACGCTGCAGCACGCGGCGGCGTGCCGTGGCGGGAGACGGGTTCATCGGCGGCATATCCTCGGTGATCCGCGCGCGTGCGGCGCGGCTGCCGGGCAGGTTACGGAATCGGGTTCCGGCCGACAAACATCGAATCGTGAAATGCATATTCGCGCGGCGACGGCCGGGGCGGCCGATCGCGACACCTGACGCTTGACACCGACACCGACGCCTGACGCCTGATGCCTGATGGCTGACGCCTGACGCCTGACGCCGACGCCGACGCCGACGCCGACGCCGACGCCAACGCCAACGCCAACGCCAACGCCAACGCCCGACACCCAACGCCCGAGCC